>JACRMS010000019.1 GCA_016214845.1 Nitrospirota bacterium
CCACTCATCACTTGTTCCATGACTTTAACTCTTTGTATTTCCTTCTGACTCAAAACTATTTCTCCCTTCATAGGCTTCTCCTCCTTGAAGGGGACATTTTACCTTTGCAGTTAATAGGGCCATTATCCCTTTGCTATCACAGTTAAATATTATTTTCTTGACAAGATAATGCTATTTCAATAAACTTATGTCATCTTCGTTAAGATTGCAGGGGATAACGGTTAAATGATACGAGATCACATATACGTAAGTTCCGAGCTGTTAGGGGCCAAAGAGTATAGTAAAGCAAGTAAGTATAAATCCCTGAATGATAATAACGATATCCATGCTCTTATTAAAAAACTGAAAGAGATTGGACTATTACCTTTAGAACTAAGTCTTCTTACTACCGAAAATAATCCTCGACTAAATCTTAAAAAATACAAAAAAATATTATTAGCAAGTTGTTTCTCACCATGTAACAAGCTATCCTTGAAAAATCTGCAAGAAATTATGGATCTTGCAGTTCCAGCTGTTCCTGTTAATAATGAGTTATGTGATTTTATTATATTTGATGAAAAAGCATATAACTATACATGTATTCAAAGACAAGCTGCCATCAAAGATCAAACGTTTGATCAAGACATTTGCTACAAAAAAAGCAATGGTACGCCCTTTTATTTAAGAGGTGAAAAACTTTGTGACTCATCCTATAATGATCAGGAAATTATAGAAATACTCTTTAAGTTCCATGAATGTTTTCCTAATGTACGTATCAATGATGACGAGGGACGTCTACCGTTATTTCTTTATAGTTACTTCCTTGATTACATTTTATTTGAAAGCTTCTTTGGTAATGAAATTTTTTGGGGTCGATTTAACTTCGTTTATCCGGATGAAGAAAAAAAACGTAGATTGGCGGAAGGTCGCGTGAATGATTATTTTTATTCACGGAAAAAAGAGGAGTAAATGATTTGTTCAATAGTGACTTCTCGTAAGAATGAAACATTCGCATCAAAACATCTGCTAAGTAAATTAAAGGGAATGCCAGAGTTTCATGCCATCTTCTCCGCCAAATTTCACCTGTTGAGTCAAAAAAAACAGGAAGAATTATACAATAATTTTTCTGTCCTAAAAGAGTATGGAATTACTTTAAATGATGTGAGAGCAATTGCCGAAGATTTGCATTATTTACAGGCTGAAATAATTTTTGCTGAAATGAAAGCTATTGTTGACTATATAATAGAATCTCAAAACAGTAAAAGCGGTGCTTGGCATATAATATCAGAGGAAGAATTGCTTAATTTTGAGGGTATTGTATATGGCACCTATGGGGCAAAAATACAAGATTGGACTACTTCTCATAAGACATCACTGATACCTAATGCTTGGGCAAATGCTCTTATGATTCTTATTTTAATGAAATGGTTAGGAATCATAAATGAATCTTTGATAGATAAAAAATATATTAACAAAGTTGAGAAAGCTATCTTTTTGGGTAAAAAATGGTTTGATGAAAATAAAAATAAAAGCCCAAATATCATGGGCTGGGGACCCTTTGTTCCTGGTATAAGCGATGATTTGGTAAATACATATGATACAAGTCTTGTTTACATTTCACTATCATATGATTCTCGATATTCACCGTTGTTTATCGATAAAAACACCAATGAATTAATTCATATTCCAGATATCTTATTATCACCTGAAATACGAAATAATGAATCAGGTGCATGGTATACCGACAATACTCAATCACGGAAGGAGGATGTAGGAGCTACAAGTTATGCTATTGTTCTGCTGTTAAAATTATATGAACATACAAAAAAAGGGAAAGAGGAAATAGAGCAAGGAATACAGTGGTTGTGCAACCAACAAAATAATGATGATGGTTGGGGTGAATATCATGACACGCCCTCAACTGTGGATAAAACATGCTTGGCTATTATGACGTTATTAAGATATGAAAAATGGTCAAACAATATTTTTGTGACAAAAAGAATAAAAAACGGTTTAACATTCATTGAACATAAATTGACTCCTTACGATTGTACTAATGATGAGGGACAGTCTTTTCAAATTGAATGTTGGCCTAAAAGAACGTTGGATAACTCTCAAGATCCTTGCTTTAGGAACTCTTCTCTTGCAATATCCACCTTATTGAAATGTGGTCATCCTATTTACAGCTATAGTGTTAGAAATAGCGTAACGGGTCTAATCCGTTTATACAAAGCCAAGAGGAAAGTTATGCAATGTAAGCCTATTGATAAGTTGGATGAGGGTTATTTCCTATGTATGCTTGCCGACTATCTAAAAGCATGGATCCATTTTTGAATTTGATTTAATGCTTCGGCTGTTTGCCATTCTTTTTCTGATGAAAAGGACTCTTGATTATTTATATATCTTTGGAAAAAAGTAATCATTTGTTGTTCTTGAATATTGGGATCACTTAGATAATTAGCTATAGAATTTAAATTTGGTTTTAACAAAACTAATTGTGGAAGCAAATAAGACCAATTCTGTAAGAACCAAACTTGCAAAGAGGAAGTCCAATTATTAATGGATTCGTTTGCATTCTTAATATGTTCTTGCATCCTACTAATATTAGGTTTTTCCATTAACGCATAAAAATCATCTAAATCTTTCAGAAGAATACTGAGGAAATCATGTTTGAACCTTCTTTTTAGAAGGAATTCTTCTATTTGTTTTTTGATTATCTGAAATATTACTGCACATAATCCTCCCAGTATAGGACCAATCCAAAACCAATGATTTTTTAGTACTTCCATGATTTCATCTAATCAGTCATAAGAATTAAATCAGCGATTCTGACAATAACTAAGACCCAGACTTGGAGAATGTTCAGTTCACGTAATCACATTCCCTTTTTACGGTCCATCTTTACAATGCTTCAGCATGGCTCCTTTTTTTCGTCATCATCGGAATCATATACTTCGAAAAGACTAGGGGCTTCAACTTCTTCCCCTGACTCAGCATATAGTTCATTATTAAATCGTAATATGTTTTCTTCATATCTCTTAATGATGAATTCCTTATCTCTTGTATAGCCAGAATTAATTTTTGTCACAATAGGTTCGCTTAATATTGGATTTAATGGCGTCTTACTTTGAGCCATTTCCATTTCTTCTTGAGCATTAAGATACTTTAGGAACAAGTCTACTCGTTCGAATCTTACAAGCGTTCTTTGATATTTGTCTTCTTCGCGTCCTGTCAAATTATCAACCTTTTTCATAAATGCTGCTAATTCATCTCGCACAGCTTCACTGTCCAAGGGTGTATCCTGCAACACTAAATCCAAATAGCAAAATTTATTAACGAGATATTTCAAATAGTAATCACCTGCTCCAGTAATTTTTATATGAGTTGCTCCCTTCAAAGTTTCCTGCGATTTTGTATTCACTTCTAATAACCGCCACCTCACCAGTCTCTCAGCGGCCCTTACGAGATCATCCACATTATCAAAGCTATTTTCAAACTCGTATAACACTTTATTCCATTCAATAAATCCCCGACCCATTGGGGAGTATTCATTATTATGCAAATCAAGCAGTTTCAGGAGTCTTAGTGCAGTAAAATGGCTACTATTCCTCTCCGTTCCGCAATCAAATATATTCATTACTGGATTATCAATGGTCTCTTTATAGTACATTCTATCCTTAAGCATAACTGACTTAACGAATTCATGATAAGCGACTTGATAGTCACTTTCCCTATGAAATATTCGTAACATCTTGTCTACATCAGTAGCTCCAGAAACTAAAAAGGTATTAAACATATCTAAAGCCAATCTCATATTTCCATAACAAATTGCTTCAACAAAATATGCAATCCATTTGCTCTTAATGAAAATACTGGATTGTATAATATTTAAGAATTCGAGAATTGCTTTCTTGTCTAATGTAATGCCGCTACGCAAAATAAGTTTTATTTCTTCATCGGAGCGCATTAATACTTTTGTTGCGTAATTTAACCGATATTCAATTAGTCGACGAAATCGAGGGGAGGCCACATGAAATTTCTTGCTGGTATAAGCAGTTAATATTTTTTGCGTGCTGGCGGTATGATAAGATTCTTCTCGCATTGAAAGAACTGTCAAGGAGTTGGTATCTCTTGTTAATTTTTGAGCTAGCAAGAAAAGCTTTTCCTGAAAATCTGGAGTTAATTGGTCAACATTGTCAATAAATATAAATATTGCAAGATCTCTTTCATGACAATAGATTAATAATCTCGTAACATAATCAACAGTGTCGTTTTTCCATTCTTCTATATAGGGAGATATTCTTTTTTCATATTCATTCGAATCAAGATTTTCAGACTTTAAACGTGATTCATAAAGTAAATCTAATTCTTTTCTGTATATCTTTTTTAGGGTTTTGCGAGTTTCCTTTATCTTATCTGAATACCTCTTCCTAATCTCCTCCAAAAGAGAACTGTAAATAGCTGATTCTAGTTGATGAGGTTCTGTTGGAGGACCTAACAAACTTATATAAAACCATATGGCGTTTCTCCCTAGTATATCTTTACCGGTAATTCGAAGATATCGTTTAATAAACGTAGTTTTTCCAGAACCAATACCCCCAAGCAATAAATAAAGCTGTCCAATATTTTTTTCTATTGCAGCTTCCATATCTTTATCAAAAATACCTGAGTCTTTTAAGCCGGTATAAATATTTCGTGTCCCCTCTTTTTTAAGAAATAAAGGAATATAATCCCTAACAACATTGTTTAGATCAAAAGTTACAGACTTTACAGAGCGGGAATAAACATAACAGGACGATAGTATTTCAATTTGCGATTTATCAGCAATATCTAAGAAAAATGCCTCGATCACGGGGTGTAGTTGTGCGTGCAAACGATTTCGCTCAAGTGGAAGATCGGAGTTGTACAGCTTGTCTAATACTCTATGTTGGTTTCTTTTTGAGTAGCTTACGATAGCAAATTGTTCTTCCAATATTCCCTTATTAAGAGAGTCAAATGATAATAAATTCCAAAATTCAATAAAATTATTTGTTATATCAATAGTTGAATAAAAGACGATAGAATAACCATCCTTCCATGAGCCTTCAGGTTGCAATGATTTAAAAATTATCCATGAAAAACCATTTGTCGCTATTGCATATTTTATAGTAGTATCATCAATACAATATTGACGCACCTGATTTATTGCATCTCGAACTTCCTTAGAAGTTTGAATAATTCCTGATATTTTCAACCGCCTTCTTCCGGATGTCTCAGGTAGCATAAAAGATGTTCCCTCTCTTTTGGCTTCCACAGCAACATATGCCTTATCTCCTATTCTAAGTTGATAATCCGTAAAACCTGCTTTGGGGCCAATAGTGAAGTCTTCCCTGCTAATTAAAAATTCAGGCCAGGACAAAACTTCCTTTAAAACCCGGTCTATTAATTTCACTCTGGTATCAGTCTCACTAGCTGCGCCTCGATGCTCGCAAAACATCTTAAACTCGGTGCAGATAGATTTAAATTTTTCTAATGCTTCATCAGGATTACTCATTGCCCTCCCAAATTCTTTTTGTTAATTCAGCTACTAATAATCCCCCTTGGGCCAAATAGTGCAACGGCTCAATACTTAAACTGAAAATATCATAAGCAAAAACAGCGATAAAGAGCAACAAAATACAAGTCTACGCCCTTTTAAAATAGAAAAGTTCTAATATGATGAAAATAATAAGCTATTATTTGCAAACGTTTATATTGTGATTATCTTTAAGCTTGAACCTGAAACTCACGTTGACAATGGCCGAATTAAAAAATTTAATTCTATTTCTTTTATGCCGCAAGAAACAACTTCATTTTCTCTCTTGCGGGAAGAAATTAATTTTGAAGTTGGAAGTGAATAATAGAGAAGAGAGTATTAGTGTTAATCAAACAGCGCATCGACAAATTCGGCGGGATTAAAATCCTGCAGAACTTCATCCGGGATGAAGCTCTCACTCTTTTGCTGACAAAGATGCAGTGTGATAAATTTTTTAACTCTCTGGACAAATTTTCAGCGTCCATGAAATTCTGAAGCTATATAATTTTTCTTGCCCAATTGAAAAAAATGGGATACACTTCTTATATAAAAGACCCTTTGTTCGGAGGTCCTGAGAAATGAAAATCACGTGGGGGATAATATGAAAAGACTGCTTTATTTGGGAATTACGGTGGTCCTGGCGCTGTTCCTCTCCGGGTGTGGAGGTGATGATGGGGGGCACTCCCGGCCGATTTTCGTCGCCCAGATCTTAAGCGACCAACTGGCCGACGGGGATATTGCCTTCGACCCGGTCCTGAATTCCTTCATCGTTACAAACGGCCCGGATACCATATTTTTCGGGATCGATGAGGTGGACCGGGATTTGCCGGAATTCCGTGCTTTCCTGGATTTTCCTCTCGATGGGTCCCTCAATGGTGATGTGGTCCCTGCAAGCGCAGAGATCCTGTCGGCAACCCTGGAGGTTTTCGTCGACGAGGTGAGCTTCGCCGGGACGGTCCCTACGCTCCTGGACCTCGTTCCTTTTTCCATTACGGGTTTGAGTCCTGCGGATTTCGACTCTCCTCCATTGCAATTTTCAAATGGCAGCGATGCGACTATAGGTTTTGATTTCTTTGCCTCGGACCAGAACAATTTCGTGCTTATCGATGTCACCCCTCTGATGCGCGAAGCGCAACGGCTCGGGCTTGCACACTTCCAGGTGCGTTTTCTGCTCGATTTTGTTTCGAATGCCGGTCTTGTCGGGATCCAGGACTTGCCAAACGTCACGGTGACGGCCCCGCTTCTAACAGTGGAATACCGCTGATCCAGATTTCCGCACGTTCCTAAATTATCTTCTGACCTTCTGACGGCAGGCGATTTATCTGACGAAAAAACCGGTTATTTGTCTTGCTGCTGCAAAGTCTCGTTGACTCTTTGCCAGGTCTTGTCGGGATCAAAAACCTTCATCGCCTCTGCTTTCCGCTTCGTGTCCTTGCCGAGGTCCTTCTGGTAAATGGTCCCCTCCTGGTTTACCATAAAGGTCATGACACCGGAATTCGCGTATTCAGCGGGCCAGGCAACGAGTGCGAAGCCGAGGATCATCTTCCCCTTAACTACATAATTGTAACTCCCTCCTTCTGCATGTTTCCCCTGGCCCGTGAGGATATTGAAATAGTACCCGTGGAAAGGAGAAAGATTGCTGTCCTTTCCGTATCCTTCTCTTGCTGCCTGCGCGATCAATGGACCGAGGGGGCTCTCTTCTTCGCCCTCTTTTGTTTCCCAATACAGTCCGTCATGCTTCTCTTCGGCGCTGATAAATTTTTGGGCGAATTCGACCTTGCCGCTGCCCCCGCAATTCTTGCTGGCATATTCATGCTGCGCATCAACATAGGCATCAAGCACCTCGATAACATGCAGTTCATTCCTGCCTATTCTCCGGTTCAGTATCTCTTCCTTGCCTTCATTTACGTCGAAGAGCCATGCTGTATGCCTTTTCACAAGCGGAATGGGCATGGGCCAGTCGTCGCTGCCGATGTGGAGGACCATCTTGTCCTCAGATACATGTTCAAGCCTGTTCAACTGGTCATAAGCGATAAGAAATTCTTCACGTCCTGCCCTGTCGGCTACGTCATCTCCGGACGAGATCAATGCCTCGCTTCCGGGGCCTAATATGATTTGCATTTCTTTCATATCGTTCGCCCTTACGGCTGCGACAAATGAACTCACCGCCTCTTCAGGCGAGGGAAAGCCCTTCTGAGTTGGGCCTGCAGCAAGCGAAGCCGAATATGCCCCAAGCAGGAGCAAGGCAATTGCGGCGACACAGGCAGGCATAGTCAGGCTGCCCTTTCCGCCTTTTTTATGTAATGCAGTCAGATTCATTTTTCCTCCCTTATGAATATCAACAAGTCTGTCTTCCCTCATTTCTCCCTATCTCCGGGACCCTCCGCCGCCTCTGCCGCTACCCTTGGGACCTCCACTTTCAGTGCCTCCCCTTCCCGGACGTTCTTTATCTCCGCTTTTACGCTCCTGGCCCTTGTCCTGAGGGGATATGCTACGGCGGCTTTCGTTTCCTCTTTGCCTGCTCACACTTCCGCGTTCGCTTGCTTTGCGCTCAGAATTGCCTTCGCCGATTCCCCTGAATGGAGTGTCCCTGACTACAGGGGCACGACTCCTTTCCCTTTCGGACCTGGCCTTTGGCGTGACACCTTCCCGGCGTTCAATGGGTCGTCCGTCCTGTCTTTCCATGCGCCTTCCCGGATAACCACGCATTTCCGGGCTTGCTGGTGACACCCGTGACGGTCGCGATCCGTAGCGCTGACTCGTTGTCCTGTCTCTGTAGGCAACCCCTCTCCTGTGGGACGGGTTATGTACCCATACACGCCTGTCGAAATCCCGCCTGCGGTCAAACCTGTGAAATCGACTCGTTTTATGGATATCTACATAAATGTGATGGTAAGGCCAGTCAAACCATACCCATGGGAAAAAGCCAATTCCGATAGATACTCTGGGGCCAAACCAGATAACACCGCTTGTGAAAACAAAACCCGGCGGATAGTACCAGTAATAGGGGGGATAAGCAGGGTACCACCATGGTCCGTATACATAGAGCGGATCATAGACCGGCACATAAACAACTTCCGGGGCGGCCGGTTCGATCCTGATTATTTCCTTCTCGATTATGACTTGCTGTTCTTTGGTCGTCTTGAGGTTTCCCTGCTCTTCGGCCTTCCTGCGCAATTTCTGTATGGCGGCCATGACCTCATCCTCCTGGCTTATGAAGGCATCGCCCAATTTCCCTGTCTGGTCGAGTTTGTCGCTCATGGCAAAGAGAACGTCAGGGAAATGGCAGAGCGATTTCACACTCGGGTCCCAGGTCTTCTCCTTCAGGGCATCGTTAAGGGCATCGCCTTTCAGGTCCTTGTGCTGGTTCAACCAGCGTTCAGCCTCGACCACCTCAAGCGGATAGGTCGATGCCATCAGTATCTGGGCTATCAGAGAATCAGGATATAAGGCGATCGGCGCAAGCATCTGCGCCAATTCTTCTTCCCCGAACCTGTTGGTTTGCTCTGGTTCCCCGGGATCCTGCGCAGGTATCCCGGGAGGTATGACGAGCATGGCTATGATCATCCATGCCAACCCCCGCATAATGATTGCTGAAGCTCTCATAATGTCTCCTTTTGCGCCTCCGGGAAAATCCGGGCGCATTCCGAGCCCCCGTTCAGGTCCCCTCTCCTTATTCTTTCTGTTTGCCTGTCGGAAATAATTTTACCACTAATTGAAAGACAGTCAAGATTTTAGTTGAAATTAATTTTTCGAATGACTTGCAACCTGGTCCATTCTATAAAGGACGATAAGACAGGAAAGATAATCCTCGAAAAGCTGATAGAGAAATTCCCCGGCAACTTCCTGTTATCTGTATTTTTGAATTATGTAAAAGGGTACAGGAAAACCGGTTAACTAATAAAACTATTAATCCTTTTTAATAGTCAAGTAATGTCTTCGGTGATAAATAAAGACATAGGGGAGTTTTATGAAATCATTCACTTTACTGAAGGTTACCGCGAAAGCATTTATGGCTGTTTTCATACTGCTTATTTTTCTTATCATAATGGACCAGGTTCAAGCAGCAACTTATTATATAGATTTTGAAAATGGAAACGATGCAAATGATGGTTTATCTCCCAGTTCTCCAAAACGTCATCATCCTTTTGATGAGGACAAGGGCTGGGCGATAACAGACAATACCGGGCATACTATCTATTTAAAAAAAGGGGTCATTTATCGGGGCCAATTAAATCTTTCTGATAGAAATGGAGCAAGCGCAAGTGATAGGTTGACGACCACATATGCTGATAGCTTTGGCACCGGAAAGCCGCCTGAGCTTAGGGGTACGAGTGTTTATACAGGGTGGACACAGGACGCGATTTACACAAATACGTACAAAAAAAATATTAGCGCGGTTGCCGGATCAATTTTGTTTCTGAGCAATTCGTCGTTCGGGGTTTGGGAGGATGATGCTTATGTGATCGGAGTCAGTTCGCTTGCTGACTGCAATAATACACCAGGCACTTTTTATTTTGATGGTTATGATTATATTTATATCCATACTTTTGAAACTGATGATCCGGATGAACATACAATTGAAGCAACTGATAAAGATTATGGCGTCCGGCAATGGGACTCTCAGTACATTACTTTCCAGGGAATTACCTTTTCAAGGTACAGAATAGCGGGGGCCGCTACATTTGAAGCGGCGGGTGATACAGCATTTAATTACTGTATTTTCAGAGATAATGATACCGGGGTAATAGCTAATGGGGATACTGATCTGAATAATATTACAGTTATCCGGAATTTATTCCGGGGCATCCATGTAAATAATTCCACTGCGGACGTTGTTCTGAAAAATTCTTTAATTGCCGCTAACGCTGTAAATTCCTATGAAGAGGGGGTAGCGGTATTTAATGGATCTTTGCAATATGGTAACAATAATATTGTTGGTAATGGAGCAAGAATTTACAGGGATGTTGTTGGAGCAGCCGTGGACCTGGGAGGGAATATAAGTCAGACGCCTAATATAACTTCTGATTTCAGCAGTTATTCTTACTTGAGTTTCACTATTGATGACGGCCAACATGCTGATTATGTGTATAGCTTAGCCCAATCATTCAATAGCGCAACAGGAGGAAACGTTCCTTTGACACATTATTTTAATTCCTGTGACACGTATAATCTCAGAACATATTCAAAACCGGCTCATGACGAGTATGACGTAGAAATAGCAAATCACACAGAGGGGCATACCGATTTAAGCCTGTCGTGTGTTACCATCCAATTTAAGTATACAGGGGGAAATCCCTTTGGAACTGTGGAGGCCACTGCTTCAGATATCATATTTAGGGATTCTGCTACCACGACCAAAAGCCTCACTTCCATCCCGGATCTAAATACATTAAAAGCATTTCATTTACCGGGCGGCTGGGAAATGAATCATAATACGGCCAACTCCCTGGATTTGGATATTGTCGGGATAATACCAGAGACCGACGCCAAAAATTCCTGGGTTGATATGAATGTAACTATCGAAGATTATTTTAATGAAGAGGTGGTAGAACAAAATGATTGCATTGAGACAGAGATAGGAGTAAGGCCGGTGTCTTTGGCTTATCCGAACGGCGCATATAGTTTTAACAGCGATACATATTTAGCGAATACAGGCATTGAGTCTGCCCGGACCACTCAAGAATCTTTTTGGTTGGACCACAATTCGACCCATAAAGTTGACTTGTACTATTTGGGGAACATAGGAATAGGAGACTACCCGATTAACAGCTTAAGCAGGGCCGAGGCATGGGGCCATCATATTGCTGCCAAACTTAATTTATTTCCAAGTTTTCTGACACCTCATTGGTATAGCAACAGTGATGTTTCTACAGATTATGCCGATGATTTTCTTCAGATAATTTTAGATAATACTAACGCCAGTGTTGATACGGTGCGGAATAATGTCGACCGTATCAAGCTTAATGGCACAGCCAGCAGTAATAGACGTACCTATACCCGGAAAATACCCGTTAACACTTTAGACCTTGGCGATGACTGTGATGTATCGGACCCGGGAACACTCTGGTACCTGGATGCTGACGGGGACGGCTGCGGAAACCCTGCGGTATCAGTGCAGCAGTGCACCCGGCCGGCAGGTTACGTACTGGATAATGCTGACTGCGATGATACGAATTCTGCCATAAATCCCAATATACTCTGGTACCTGGATGCTGACGGAGACGGCTACGGAAATCCTGTCGTATCAGTGCAGCAGTGCACCCAGCCGGCAGGTTACGTACTGGATAACACAGACTGTGATGATAATGCTCCATTGGAGCATCCAAATCAGACATGGTATCTGGATGCAGATGGTGACAGATATTCCGACGGCACAGATGGTACAGCTTCATGCGCAATGCCTTTGGGTTACACGGCTGCATCGGAGCTAATCGCAACTTCCGGTGATTGTGATGATACAAACGCTGTTCTGAATCCGGCAACACACTGGTATCCGGACTCTGACGGGGATGGTTTCGGAAATCCGTCTGTATCAATTCAACAATGTGAACAGCCGACCGGACCGCCGCAGTTCGTATTAAACAACGCAGACTGTGATGATAATGCCCCCGGCATCGGATGGCCTCTTGTCAGGATTTTGGGTGCAGCTCCTGCTTGTTATCTCACGCTTCAGGATGCATATAATAATACCAGAGACGGAGACATCATCCAGGTTCAAGCCGCGACATTTCTTGAAGATCTTTCAGTAAATCTCGGTAAATCAGTTGCCATAAAAGGCGGTTATGACCGGACGTACACTACAAATTTCGGAAATACGACACTTAACGGTGACATTTCAACTGCCAATGGGACGCTGATAATTGAAAACTTTGTTTTGCAGTGACAGCGTTGCGTAAAGGGCATTCTATTCTTGCAAAGAAATACCCTTACTTCAAAACTCTAAGCAATAAATTCACCGTTTCTTGAAAATATTGGTGTTCACTTTTAAGTCGTAAGGACATCATTAACTCTTGACTTCTTTTCCCGTTCTGATATTCTTAAAGGGGATGATGAAAATGTCTCTTACTCCTTTTTGATATACTTATAGCAGTAAATTATTTTTATTACGGATTTTATATAATATCAGGCAGTTGACGAAAAGTGATTTAGCAATGGATAAAAAAAACAATAAAACCGTTCTTGTCGTTGACGACGATGCCGATATCCGCGACTCCATCCTGTTAAACCTGAGTGAATCGGGGGATTATAATGTGGACGTCTGCGGCAGCGCTGAAGAGGCAATGGCCAGGATCAGGGAAGACAATATTGATGTCGTCCTCACCGACGTTGTTATGCCTGAGGTCTCCGGGATCGAGCTGCTGGAAAGAATACATGATTTTAACCGCCAGTTGCCTGTTATTTTAATGACCGGATACGCTGATCTGAATCTGGCAATAGCGGCAATAAAAAAAGGGGCCTTTGATTTTATATTGAAACCTTTCCATCCCGACTATCTGATATATTCAATTAAAAAGGCGATCCAACACGTTAATTTCACGAAAATGAAGGAAGATTACAACCGTCATCTTGAACACATGGTGATGCAAAGGACCGAAGAGCTGGAAATTTCCAAAAGGCAGGCGGAAGGCCTGAGCAATGACATTGTAAAACGTTTAACGACAATAGCGGAGTTCAGGAACATTGAAGCGGTAGAGCATGTATCGAGGATCAGTATTTATTCTGAAATGCTTGCTAAAGAACTGGGGATGCCTTTGGATTTTATCCAGAAAATAAAGCTTGCCAGCCCTCTGCACGACATCGGCAAGATAGGGATAACGGAAAGTATTTTATTAAAACCAGGCCCCCTTACGCCTGAGGAATTCGAGGTCATGAAGACACATACTGTAAACGGCGAAATGATCCTGTCAGGGGCCTCTCATCCTGTTTTGCAGATGGCGGCGACCATCGCCCTGAATCATCATGAGAAATGGGATGGATCAGGATACCCCGGAGGTTTACGGGGCGAAGGCATCCCGCTTGAGGGCAGGATCGTTTGCATTGTGGACCAGTATGATTCGATCAGGAATGAAAGGGTCTATAAACCTGCATTGGGACATGACGCCACATTAAAGATAATCACGCAGGGAGACGGAAGGACCCTGCCCTATCATTTCGATCCCGTGGTTTTAAACGCCTTCGTTAAGATTGCTTCAAAATTTAAGGCAATACATTCTTAAGCCGCGCAGCCGCCTTGACTTTCAAATCCCTTTGCCTTACCCTTTATAATGGACATTTGGAGCAACTATGCTTGACATCAAATTAGTAAGAGAAAATACGGACAAGGTCATGGACGCCCTCAAGAAAAGAGGGCAGAGGACCGGGATACTCGACAAGTTTATCGGGATCGAAAATGACAGAAGAGATCTGCTGCGGGAGGTTGAAGAACTGAGACAGCAGAGAAACAGGCTGTCTCAGGAGATCGGCCAGTTGAAAAAGTCCGGCGCTGATGCCTCTGTTATGCTGTCGGAGGCAAAGACAGTATCCGACCTGATAACTGCAAAAGAGGAAACGCTGCGGGAACTGGAAAACAGCGCACTGCAGGAAATTTTAGTGATCCCCAACATACCTCATGAATCCGTCCCTGCCGGGAAAGACGAGACGGAAAATATTGAAGTGCGAGCATGGGGCGATATACCTCAGTTTACCTTTGAGCCCAAAAACCACTGGGACATCGGCGAGGCCCTTGGGATACTTGACTTTGAGAGGGCGGGGAAGATAGCTGGCGCGCGATTTGTTATTTATAAGGGTCTCGGCGCAAGGCTCGAAAGGGCGTTGATAAATTTCATGCTCAACCTCCATACAAAAGAACACGGTTATACAGAAATATTCCCCCCTGTCCTTGTTAACAGGCAGGCGATGACGGGTACGGGACAGCTTCCAAAATTTGAAGAAGACCTTTTCAAGCTGTCGGATGAAAGGGGTTTCTATTTAATACCGACCGCTGAAGTTCCGGTCACGAACATGCACAGAGAAGAGATCCTGGATGAAGACGACCTGCCGATCTATTACGCCGCGTACACCCCCTGCTTCAGGCGGGAGGCAGGCTCATACGGCAAGGACACAAGGGGGCTGATAAGACAGCATCAATTCAATAAAGTGGAGCTTGTTAAATTTGCAAAACCCGAAGACTCATACAATGAGCTTGAAATGCTTACAAACAACGCTGAGGAAATTTTAAAGAGACTCGGCCTGCCTTACCGCGTAGTGTCTCTCTGCACCGGTGATATGGGGTTTTCCTCGGCAAAGACTTATGACCTTGAAGTATGGTTCCCGGCCCAGGGGAAATTCAGGGAGATATCCTCATGCTCCAATTTTGAGAATTTCCAGGCGAGACGGGCCGACATCAGGTTCAAGAGAAAAGGAAAAAAAGGCACTGAATTCGTCCATACCCTCAATGGTTCAGGATTAGCAGTAGGCCGCACGTTTGCCGCAATACTTGAGAACTTCCAACAGGAAGACGGTTCTGTTATAATACCTGACGCTTTAAGGCACTTTGTCGGCACCGACAGAATAAGTAAGAAGTAGGATGTGAGAAGTGAAGGATTACAGTTGCTTTTTTTTTACTTCATACTTCCTACTTGTTACTTTTCACTTGTATTTGAGTTTTGGAGGGGTGGCCGAGTGGTCGATGGCGACGGTCTTGAAAACCGTAGGGCGAAAGTCCCGTGGGTTCGAATCCTACCCCCTCCGCCATAATTTTATTTCATAACTATTTCACAATTTTTTGGTATATAATATTCAGGTTTTAAAATCACAAAGTGAAAGGAGGTGAAATCGTGAAGAAAATATTAACTGTTTTTGCAGTATTAATGTTAGTCATGGCATTCTGGGTTGTGGCAAATGGCAATGCAGCAGATTATATCGGAGCAAAGAAATGCAAGGCTTGTCACATGAAAGAGTACAAAGCTTGGGAAAAGACGCTGATGGCAACGAGCTTTGAGAATTTAAAGCCGGGCGTAAAAGCAGCGGAAAAGACAAAGGCAAAGATAGATCCCAATAAGGATTACACCGCGGATCCTAACTGTCTGAAATGTCACACAACCGGCTACGGCAAACCGGGTGGCTTCAAATCCATAGCAGAAACACCTGATCTTGCTAATGTTCAGTGTGAAGGCTGCCATGGTCCCGGAAGCGAATACTCCAAAGTAATGAAGGCTAATAAGGAATATCCTTTGGCCGAAGGCAAGAAGGCCGGCTTGATAATTCCGTCTGAAGACGAAAAAGGCTGCATGGCTTGTCATGGCGGGGAAAGCCCGTTCAATGAAAAGGTTGACGCAAAGTACAAGTTTGATTTTAAAGAAAGGCTCAAAAAGACTCACGAGCATTTCCCTTTAAAGTACAAACACTAAAAACAAAAAGAAAGCCGACATTCTTTAGTTGAAAAACAAAAGATGCCGGCTTTTCTTTTTTTATAGATTGTCTTAGCCACGAATAATCACGAATGATCACAAAGTTTTATTCGTGTTCATTTGTGCCAATTCGTGGCTGGTTTCTGGTTTATAAATTCTCTTTCCTTCTCTGCCTCACGACAGCTACCATCAGGAGCGAGATCGCAGCCGGCGTAACGCCGGGGACTCTGCTTGCCTGTCCGAGGTTCAGAGGCCTGACCTCTTCGAGCTTCTCCACAATTTCCGTTGATAGCCCGTTAATGCCTCTGTAAACAAATCCTTCCGGTATGATTTTCTCTTCAACCTTTTTGAATTTCTCCGCCTGCTCCGCCTGCCTGTCAATATAGCCTTTATACTTTGTCTGGATCTCTACCTGGTTTATAACATCCTGTGAAATGCCGTTGTTTGACGGAGAGACTTCCGCGATATCCGCATATTTGATTTCCGGCCTTTTCAATAAATGATACAGCGAGGCGTCTTCTTTTATTGTTGAGCCGCCGAGTTTCTCAAGCACGGGATTTATTACTTGCGGCTTCACCCGCGTGGACTTTATTCTCTTCAACTCTTTTTCTACCGCTTCTTTTTTTCTGAGGAAAGCATCATATTGTTCATCGTTGATAAGCCCAAGGTTATGTCCCTTTTCCAGGAGGCGCAGATCGGCATTGTCCTGACGCAGCAAAAGCCTGTATTCAGCCCTTGAGGTAAACATCCTGTACGGTTCCTTGGTCCCTTTTGTCACGAGGTCATCGATCAAAACTCCGATATAAGCCTCATGCCTGCCGAGGATGAACGGCCCCATGTTTTTCAGCTTCAGTGCCGCGTTTATCCCGGCGACAAATCCCTGGGCGGCAGCCTCTTCATAGCCTGATGTGCCGTTGATCTGTCCCGCAAGAAAAAGCCCTTCTATGGCCTTTGTCTCAAGTGTCGGCTTCAATTGAGTGGGATAGACAAAGTCATACTCTATCGCGTAACCGGATTTCCTTATCTCTGCATTCTCCAGACCTTTGATGCTTCTTACCATCTTAAGCTGGACCTCGCGCGGCAGGCTCGTGGAAATGCCGTTGGCATAATATTCATCCGAATCAATGCCTTCAGGTTCGAGAAATATCTGGTGCCTTATCTTGTCCTTAAACCTGACGACCTTGTCTTCAATTGACGGGCAGTAGCGGGGGCCGATCCCCTTGATTATCCCGCTGTAGAGAGGGGAAAATTTCAGTCCGTCCTGAATTATTTTGTGGGTCTCTGTGTTTGTGTAAGTCATGTAACAGGGCATCTGCTGATTTGTGATCTCTTTCGTGAACAACGACATGGGTGGAGGAGGCACATCGCCGTCCTGGATTTCCATGACTGAGAAATCTATGCTCCCTGCTTCAAGCCTCGGAGGGGTCCCGGTCTTCAGCCTTCCGATCTTGAATCCGATATCGTGAAGACTCTTTGAAAGATTGATCGAAGGCGGCTCGCCGATCCTGCCTGCGGGGAAATTCTCCAGCCCTATATGGATCAACCCGTTTAAAAATGTCCCTGTCGCAATAATCAAAGCCTTTGCCCTGTACACCTGTTCTGTTGTCTTTATCCCGCAAACTTTATCTCCCTCGATCAAAATCTCTTCAACGCTCTCCTGTTTGATATCAAGCCGTGCCTGGGCCTCAAGCGCTTCTCTCATGTATCTTCTGTACAATGCCCGGTCTGCCTGCACTCTCGTTGCCCACACAGCAGGGCCTTTGCTCTTGTTAAGAACTTTGAATTGAATGCCCGCCTTGTCCGTGATTTTCGCCATCTCGCCGCCGAGCGCGTCAATCTCTTTGACAAGATGGCTCTTCGCAAGCCCGCCGACAGCGGGGTTACAGGACATCTGGCCTATGGTGTCAAGGCTCATGGTGAAAATGGCCGTGTTAAATCCCATTCGCGCTGAGGCAAGAGCTGCCTCGCACCCGGCGTGTCCTGCGCCGATAACTATGATGTCGTAGTCGCTGTTTGATTTCATGGAAATATAATAACAAAAATAAATAAACGGTCAGGTTGGTGAAGAGGAGTCTGCTAAGAAGCTTTTTTCCTGTTCTCAAATACGTAATTCGCAAGGGTATCAATGGAGGTAAAAATTTCCTTCCGGTTTTCCATGTCCTTGACCTCTAACCCGAAGTTGCGCTGAAGCAGAACAACAATCTCTACTGCGTCCAGGGAATCCAGCCCCAGCCCGTCACCGAACAGCATCTCGTCGTCCTTAATATCTTCAGGCTTGATGTCTTCCAGTGATAAACCGGTTACAAGCATCTCTTTTAAATCCTTCTTTATCTGCGCTAAATTCTGTGCCATTGCCATACTCCTTTATTTAATTTGAAATTGAAAACATCCACAGATTACTCAGATTAACACAGATTTTTTTATTAGTAAAATCTGCGCCCTCTGCGGATAAATTTATCTTACTGTATCCCCATCAAGTCCAGCCCCTTATCGATTGTCACTATCCGCATGCCGGGGTATTTTTTTTGGATATATTCGATCATGTCATTAATATCTTCTTTCTCATTATAGATTACCCTGTCTAACTTGCATGTGGCCCCGCTCGTCTGGCCTTTGATTGTATCATTTGCCTGTGGAATTCCCCCAAGAGGGACAAAAGATATTGCACGGCCCATGAAAACAAATCCATTGTCAGTATATTTGCCCACTGCGCCTGAAGGCTGGAAGAGTAAATTTTCTCCTGATATAAAATTACCGTTTTTATCTGATATTTTTAATTTTGCATCGATCTGATGGTGGTAGAAGATCAGCCATTTTTTCTCAGAATACGCATTGTCAATATAGCTTTCCATTTTGCCGAGATCGTGTTTAATAGAGTAAGATTTCAGTTCATACCTGTCTAAAATATAAGGGTTCAACATGCTGCCCCCTTCTCTTGCCGACCTGTAATATTTCTCTGCAATTTTCTTGACCATCTGATTTGTTTTGTTATATGGATAAACGAGATTTCTAACAGTCAGTCCGAGGTTCTCAAGGACTGATTTTGACCCGGACAATTCAGTCTCAACCTTACTTCCGGACAGTGCCCTCAGGTTTGGATGAGATTCCGTATGGCTCAATATTTCCCAGCCGTCCTTTTGAAGTTCCGCAAGTTGTGAGGCGCTTAAATAGTCTTTAGTGTCAAGCCAATTTGTTGTGATAGCGGCGCAGGCGACCTCGGCATGTGATTTAAAAATATCCCTGGCAACCGTGTAATCCGTCTCATTGCCGTCGTCAAAGACAAACGTGACAAGCGGTTTTGAATTTATATTCACAGATGAATCTTTGGGGGGGGCCCCGCTGCATGAAACGAGAAAAAATATCAATGTAAAGCTGATATACCGGTCCATATTTACCTGACTCTTTTAGTTAGAAGCATAATTTTTAACTTATAGATGTGTCCAATTAAAATCCCGCTCAGGTCCCTTGTCAATGTTCATCCTTCGGCTCGAAGTCCTTTCTGATCTTCAGGAATGAAGGCAGGTTTTTTATCATTCTGTAAGTGCTGTGAGGTGATTTAAACATAAGAGGCCCAAACTTCCTGACCCAGTTCTTACTCGTATAGAACCTTTTTATAAATTGCTTGTATAGTTCTTCAAGCCTTTCTTTTGATTCAATCCCTTTTGGGACAAAGACAAAATTCAGGCAGTTCATTAATTCCCAATCCTCATTAAAAACACCCTCTTCATGAATGGTCTTAAATATGGGCGCGCCAGGGAAGGGAGTAAATTTTGTCATGTTCATGTCATCCAGCTCTAATTCCGCGATAAAATCAGACGTAGTTTTTATGGTTTTCTCAGTCTCTCCCGGCAGCCCCATAATAAAAAGGCCTTTTACCCGGAGCCCGTTTCTCTGGATCTGTTTTACTGTTTTTTTCATCTCGCCTAAATCGGCGTTCGATTTGTGTCTGCTGAGTATTTCCTGGTCCCCTGACTCAATGCCCAGGCTGACCATCCAGCATCCGGAGGCCTTGAGCATCTTCAACAGATCGTCATCAATGTGTCCCAGCCTTACCGCGCAATTAAATGTCATGTGCAGGGGCTTGGCCTGCAATAAACGGCAAAACTCCTCAATCCGCTTGCGATGGAAAGTGAATAAGTCGTCATAGAAAAAAACATGTCTTATTTTAAATTCTTTTTTCAGGAACGCCATGTGTTCATATAGATATACTGCGGAGTTAAAGCGGAAACTCCTGCGAAAAACAGAACGGTCGCAGTATGAGCATTGGTAAGGGCAGCCCCGGCTGGAAATGATTGTCGAGCATGGGGCATGCGGGTAGTTATAAAGCGGCGGATGATACGCACCGGGAAAGCCCTCAAGTTTATTGAAGGCAGGAAAGGGGAGGTCATCAAGCTCACATAGATCAGTACGAAAGCCATTCGATTGTATCTCTTTTCCGCTGCGGAAGATCAACCCCTGTATATTCTCAGGCTTAACGCCCAGGGCAAGCTCTGACATGGCTTTTTCTCCCTCGCCTATTATCAGAAAATCTATGGCTGGAAAGGATGCGAGTACGCTCTCTTTCAGCGCTGAGACGTGAACGCCTCCAAAGACGGTCCCGATATCAGGGTAGACTCTTTTGATCTCCTCCGCCTGCCTGTACGCATCGAGAAAACTGGAAGTGGTTGCGGTAAACCCTGCAAGCAACGGCCTGAAGTCCCGGACGCGTCTCATGGTTTCCTCTGTCCCTGCCAGCCTGGCCGGGGCGTTACAATTCAGGATATCCACTTCGATCCCCTGCTTCATCAGGAACGCCATTATAGACAGTATGCCGATAGGCGCGCTGCGGTTGGCCATGAGGATCCTGTCTTTGCTGCCCTCGATCCAGTTTGAACCGAATGGATGGATAAATAGTATTCTCATCTTTTAACTTTTCCCGTCATCCGGTTAAGCCTTGTCCTTCCAGATATCACGGAAGACAAACCATTGAAACGGATATTTTGCAGTGTAGTCCTCCATTATTCGGGCGAATTCCTGGACCCAGGACCTGATATCATCATGCTTTTTATTTCTCGAACTGTAACGCGGAATTATAACATGAGAGGCATCCACCAGATATTTCTTTGAGGAAATTTTGGCTGACAGCAGAACAACTACTGGACATTGCGCTGCCGCCGCAATGCTGAAAGCGCCGTATGGGAACACGGCCTTTTCACCTAAAAAATATACCTCTTCAGAACTGTATCCGTCACTGCGGTCCCCCATTATGGAAACAAGATCGCCCTCATTGATTACCTTCATGATCTCAATAACGCCGCCCAAAAAATTTTCTATGGAAATTATCTTTATCATCTCCCTGTCGCTGTCAAGGGCCAATGCTTTTTTGACTGCAACATTCTCCTCCGGCGACATTAATAAATAAACCGTCTTCTCCAGTTTCTTCAACGCGGTCATTGTAACCTGCCAGTTGCCGACGTGTGCTGTGAGTAAGATCAAACCTTTCGGTGTGGCGGACAAAAGGTTTTGTATCTCATCATATCCCTTAAACTCTACTTCAAACTCTCCAACTCCCGAAACTGCGTAATGCCTGTCTATCAGATTTTTACCCTGATTAACAAACAGTGTGTACACACAGTAAACTCTCTGCAAAAAGTTATACGTTTTAAACCGCCGCCTTATATACGCCATGCTTGAGGTGACGGCTGGTCGGTCAAAGAGCAGATAGTAAAGGCAGACGGGATAAAGCAATCCGTAAGCCCCGGACAACCCGAAGGCCCTTAACGCGGCCCTGAAAAACCAGAAGCCTAATCTGTTGCCCCGTTTCTTATTAGAGGATTTTTGTCGTGTCATTTGTATTTAAATATTCACCACAGAGAACACGGAGACAAGAAGGAAAGATTTCGGACAAGCCGAAATGACAGACATTGCGTCATTCCCGCTTGTCGGGAATCCTTCTTGTCTCTGTGCCCTCTGTGGCTCAATCTCATGTTGATGTAATCCGCTTTCTTATCACAGCCGCCGTAAAGAAAACAATGCCTCCGGTAATCGCGGCCCCGATGGGCGCGATAATTAATGATCCCAAAAACCATTCAAACAACCGGTCGGAGAATTGCGCGAACACGGTCTCAAAAGAAATGTCCGTCAGCCAGCGTCCGTGTCTTAAAAAATATCCGATCATGATGCAGAGCGCGGGAACAAGAGGCGGCATGAAAAAGTGCTGCACATTGACAGCCACTATCTTATTCAGGTTAAGACGCGACGAAACGTATATTATGACAATCGTGTGAACGAACAGAAGCGGGAGTATGGCAAAAAACGCGCCGACTGCTGCTGCTGCCGCAAGCCCGCCGGGGGTTGCGCTTTCGGTCAGGAGCATTTTTAATAACTTGCCCGGGTGAAAAATTATTTTAAAGTCGGTTTTTTTCTGCTCGACCAGCCGTTTGTGTCCCCACGGCAGCAAACGCCTTGCGATAAGTGTCACGTGTGTGTGTGAAATACGCAGATTATCCAGGAACGGTTTGAAGCTTGAAACGCGGTGTTCGGGCTTTGGATAACTGACATCCACCTCAACTGTTTTTAATTGCAGTCCGGCCCATGCGGCCTTTGCCAGCACCTCTGCCTCAAAGTCATAATGAGAACCTCTGAACTTCAGCTGGTTGAGATATCTGACAGGATACGCGCGGAACCCGCTCTGGCAATCGTCAACATACAGTCCTGTTTCAACGCGCAGCCAGAAATTGGCAAACTGCCTGCCGAACCTGCTTTTGCCGGGGACGTTTGCCGTGTTGAAATTCCTGCAACCTATGATTATGCCCGCCTCCTCTTCATTTAGAAGCGGAAGAAATTTTTCAATGTCTTTTGGATCGTGCTGGCCGTCAGCGTCGATGGTTATCATGTAAGTCCCGCCACGGCCCTCAATATATTTTGAGGCCGTTAAGATCGCCTGTCCCTTGCCGAGGTTATTTTCATGTCTCAACATGATAATGTCGATACCGGAAAGCAGCGCGCTAATGTCCGCGTCAGTGCTGCCGTCGTCAATGACAACAACGTTCTTTAAAATAGAACGGCAGCCAGCGGCAATATTTCTGACAGTGTCTTTGTTGTTGTAAACAGGTATCGCGCACCAGATATGATTATTATCCTGCGGCATGGTGTTTTCTTGAAGGATGCTTTTTGTCCTGCAATAGCATGTCCCACAGCGTGCCGGAGTAGCCCATCTTGTGAAGCATCCGCAGGCTGCTGTCAAATGTATCCGGCGGAAAGATACAGTGGCGGATTGAAGCGAAGGCCTCAGTCAGTGTCTTTTCCAGCCAGTCCTTATCAACCGCGGGCGAGATATAATAA
This sequence comes from Nitrospirota bacterium, assembly GCA_016214845.1. Classification (NCBI taxonomy): domain Bacteria; kingdom Pseudomonadati; phylum Nitrospirota; species Nitrospirota bacterium. The sequence continues at coordinate 23,248 of JACRMS010000019.1, forward strand.
ATCGGTTTAAGCATATTGTTGTCCGGCAAGAGGACCTTTTCCTTTAACGCGATTTTTGCCAGATGGGTATCAGGCAGGATCCTTATTCCCATAAAAACAAATACAACGCATTTTTGCAATCTCTTGATATTCTCGATCCCCTCAAGCACGGTCTCCTGTGTTTCGCCCGGACAGCCGAACATAAAAAAATGCGAAGTGGCGACCCCGTGTCTGACAAATAGATCGTTGCACTCCACGATGTCCTGAAAGGAAAACCCCTTGCCTAATTTTCTGAGGGTGGTATCGCTCGCTGCGTCAGAGCCGATCTCAACGGCAATGAGCCCTGTCTCCTTCATCATCTCCACGATCTCGTCATTCAGCCCCTGCGGTTTGAAAAATCCGGTCCACGGCACCGTGACCTTGCGGCGCAGCATCTCGTTTATCACGCCGAGGTAAGCGCCTTTGTCGTCATTGAAAACGGAATCCACAAAGAAGATATATTTTACTTTATGCACATTGGCAAGCAGCTCTATATCATCGACAACTAAACGCGGGTCTCTCTGCCGGATGCCGGGACCTTCCAATACCGGGTATGAACAGTAAATGCACTTGTGGGTGCATCCGCGTTTTGTCTGCACGGAAGCGATATTGCCGCTTTGCAGATAATATTTTATTAACTCATCATCGTAGTGCGCCGGAAATATTTCCGCACCGGAAAGCCTTATAACAGAACCGATAACCCGATTTTCAGGATAAATACCGTTGACCGCGTCTGCGGCAAACTTTACAGCCAGAGATTCGCCTTCCCCAACGATACCGTAATCCGCGCCTGTCTCTTTCAGTATCAATTCCGGCATCAGGGAAAAACCAGCCCCGCCCAACAGCACCTTCGCAGTGGAGACCTCCCTGATCTTCTTCACGATAGTTTTCACATTTTCGATGTAATACTGTTCATTCATAAGATTGACATTATCAACGTTGCGTATGGAAATGCCTATCAGCTCCGGACTGAATTTTTCTATTTCCATCCCAACGGCGTTAAGAAAGTCTTCATGCTGGAGGATGTCGAACTGACGCACATCGTGTCCTGCATTTTTCAGAGCGGCCGCGATTACGCTGACCCCCAGCGGATAGATCGGGTACGGCGAAACAGTCGTGTTGGATGAGATCAATAGTATTTTCATAAATTAACAATTAGCATTGGGCCTGTTTATAACTCTGTTGTCTGTCATTCCGGCAGTCCTTAAGCCGGAATCCAGTCTTTTTTCTGGATTCCCGTTTTCACCAACAGTAGGCGCTTTAGGCGCGGGAATGACGAACCGGCGATTTATAAGCAGATTCCAATTCATTCCTTATTTGTCTTTGAGACTCCATCTGCCTCTTCTGAGGCGGCTTCCTTTGTAAGTGCCGTCGGCCTTTTCCTTCTCAATCACCTTGAGAAATAATTTCGCCATTTGCAGGTTCTGGCTGCAATCCCGGTAGAACGTGTCCCACGCGTAGAAAAACATTTTCTGCAGCGCATCCACGCTCATCTTTGCGGGCTGAAACACAACCTCCGCGCCTGTGTAGTGAAGCCAGTCGTTATGAAGAATTCTTTTCTGCTTCTCAAGGTCTGCCCTGATGGGCGTGTGGGGAAACGGCGTGAGTATTGTAAATTCCGCAAGGTCCAGCTCGATCTCAAGCAGGAAATCAACAAGACGCTTGATGTAATCCTCATCATGGTCGTCCATGCCGAGGATAATGGTCCCCTCCACACCGATGCCGCGTTCCTTGAGCCTCTTCACCCGCCTCCGTATGTGGTCCGATGTATCGAAGACCGCCTGATACACATACCAGCAGCCTGCCTCTGCGGCAAGGTCCAATATCTCGTCATCATCTTTGATGGGGTGAGAGATCCATTTCTTCTTCAGAGGGATCAATGCCCTGAACAATTCCTTTTCCCATTCGTCATCCTGCGCGAGGGAATTGTCCACAAAGAAAAGCCGGTTGTTGTCGAGCTGTTCCAGTTCCCGGACCACCGCGTCAATCGCCCTGGCCCTGAATTTCCGCCCGCCGAGAAAAGGCGTACAGCAGGGGAAACAGTTAAACCGGCAGCCGCGTGAGGCGTGCACAAGGTCAACCATCTGCACGCCCCGGTAATTATATAATTTGCGGTTTAAGATACTACGCCTCGCCGGGCCGATCAAATTCATGTCAGGAAAGTCATTGAGATAGTTGTAGACTTTTTTCAGCTTATTATTTCTGACATCGTTTATGACTTCTTCAAAACGCCCCTCTGCCTCGCCGAGGAAGACCGCGTCAGCGTGCAGCATGGTTTCCTCGGAGTGCAGCATGGTCCCGATACCGCCGAATATGACTGGAACGCCTTGTTTCCTGAAACGGTCCGCGAGCTCCCAGGCACGCGGTATCTGGCAGGTGAGCATGACCGAGAAAGCCACAATATCGGCCTTTTCGTCAAAATCAACGGGCTGAATGTTCTCATCGTAAAAAGATATTTCAACGTCATCAGGGATGGCGGCCGCAAAACAGACAGGCCCGTGCGGCGGGAGGTGGAATTCCGTCTGCCTGTTTAACTTGGGCCATGAGGGATAGATAATTTTTATTTTCATTGATCTCTTCCTTTGCGTAAGCTCGAAAATTCTTTTACCAGCTTGTCCTGCGGCATGTCCCTGCTCAATATGGCCCTGGCCTTATCAGCGTCACACAGAAAATCTTTATTAGCGGCATTGTCTCTCATGAGCGTAAAATAAACGGCCTCATTTTCCCCTGTCATCCCCGCAAACATCGCTGTGGTTTCCTCAGAGAGGAGCATCTCAGATGCCGTTGTAATTACCTTCAGCAGCGATTTCTTCGGGGCGGAAGAGAAAAACACCGGGCCCTGCAAACCAAAATGTATTGCCGCTTCTCCAAGCGGGCTTGACGGCAGCGTGTAAATAAAGAGATTGCCCCTCGCCAGGGTCCGCCCGCAATCCAGGTAGTCCTTGAAATAATCAATGTCCGCCTGCAAAGAACCTGAATCGTTAGCGCCGATGGCCCCGATGTCCTGCTTTAGCTCCGGCGAGTAATCAATTCCGGCGTCCTTCAATGCGAGCGCGATTGCATAACAGGTCAGCTTTGATATTCTATCAAGCCTGCCGAAATATTTAAACGGATGGGAGAAAACCTTTTTGGACAAACCGCCAAAACCGGTATCGCCTTCAAAGGCAACCCTGGTCCCCTTTGCGATGCATCCGTATTCCTTCGCATCAATCCATCCTATGCCGTAAATATTAATCATTCATTTCACCACCAGCGCCGTATTGATCCCGCTGAAACCCGCGTTTGTTATGAGCGCCATCTTTTTATTTGATAATGCGCGCTGTTTATTTGAAACCCAGCCATGCGCGTCATCATCGGCAGCTTTTAGATTTACAGTAAGCGGGACCACTTTCTCCTTTAACGCCCTGAGCGCCGTTATTGTTTCAACAAGTCCCGCTGCTCCGAGGGTGTGCCCTATGGCCCCTTTGACGGAATAAACGGGCAACTTGTTTTTGAACACGGCATGAAATGCCCTCATCTCCATCGCATCGTTGTAAACCGTTCCAGTGCCGTGCGCTGAGATGAAACCGATGCCGCCTTCATCCGCGCCCGCGGACCTTAATGCCTTTTTTACGGCCATTATCAATCCGTCGCTCGTGCGGGAAGGGCCTGTCATATGGTTGGCGTCGTCGCTCATCCCCCAGCCCGCTATTTCACCAATGATATTTCTTTTCTCCCTTTTTGCCCTCGCATCGCTCATGAGCAGCGCATATACAGCGGCCTCACCGAGGCTCAGGCCGCTCCTTTTTTTATCAAACGGTTTTGCTGCAAATTTTTCGAGCGCCATCAGCGAAGAGAAACCCGCGTAAACAAATTCCGTGACGCTGTCGCAGGCAGTTACTAAAACGCAATCGCCGTATCCGCTGCGTATCATCGAGGCAGCCCTTGCCAAAGCCGTTGATGATGAGGCGCAGGCAGCGGAGATGATCATGCCGCTGTCTTTGACCCCGGCGAGGGCCGAGATCTTTTTCAGGAGTTTATGCGGATTGCTGTCTGAAGCGTCTCCCCTGCCTGTAAGAAATTTTTTCTCAAGCAGATCAATCTCTCCTTTTGTCGTTGCCAGAATAAGTTTTGCGTCTTCCGGTATCGATGCGGAATTATCTTTAAGCAGCAGCCTGAACATCTGCATCACCAAAGAATCATTCTTAAGATATTTCAGGCCATTAATTACGGCTGCATTATCAGACTGGAATGCTTTGGTGTTAAACCTGTCTATTTTTGAAATCGCCGTCCCGCCGGACCTGATGCCGTTCCAGAGCGCGTCTGTCCCCGCTCCAAACGCGGTGACCATATCGCATGAGACAACAACTGCTTTTTTCATCTCCTGTGAAACTCTCCGGCCTTCCATCTCGTCCTGCATCTTTCAAGCAAAGGAGGCGATATTATGCAAACCTCTCCGGTCGCTGCGGCGGTCAGCACCTGCACCGTGTATCCGCTCGTTGCGATACGGCCGTCTTCCTTTAAAAGATAATACTCCGTGTTAATGCGTGAACTCTCGTCCCACACCAGGACGGCCCGTATTTTAAACACTTCCCCCAGACGGAGGGGCTTCAGATAATCAATATAAAGCTGAGCAATGGGCGCGCGCAAGCCTGACTCGTAAAAATCCTTATACGACAGGCCGCATACCCTGCCAAGCTCCTCGGAGCCTTCCTCAAAAAAGACCGGGTATCTGCCGTGCCAGACTATGCCCAGGAGATCGACCTCATTGAAATGGACGCGCCGCTCAACCTCAACCACAATCGGCCCCGGCGCTCCCTCGGCGCTCTTAAAATAATTTTTAGCTCTCCGCCTGTTTTCCATTTGTTTATAATTTCTTTAGCCGCAGATCAGCACGGATGCACACAGATTTTTTAAAGTTTTTCTAATCTGTGCAATCTGCGAAATCTGTGGATATATTTTCTGTGTCCTCTGTGGTTTATTGTTAATTTTTAAATTCCACTTTGAGTTTTAACTCCGATATCTTTTTATCGCCTTTGCTGAAGTACGCCCTCAGGACGAAGTCAGCGTCTGTTTTGTCAATGCCTTTGCACATGCAGGTAATTTCTTCGGAAGGAGAAACGGTCGAGAAAAACTTTGCAAGGACGATCTCCTTCAGCGTGACTTTCCTGTCTTTCCATTTCTCAAGCATTGTCATGGCGCACTGTATCTGGCATACGCCGGGCAGTATTTTGTTGCCAGGGAAATGCCCCTGAAAGCCTATGAAATCTTCGGGAAAGACAAAACGCGCGATCAGCCCCGGGGCTTCTTTGACCGTCCCTTCTTCCAACCCGCTCATGCATTTCTCGATCTCTCTTTTTATGGAACTCAACCCCTGATCTCCTTCAATTTTATTGTCAGACCGTAACCGTATTTGTAATTATCTAAGATAATACCTGAGGGATATATTTTTCCATCTTTCTGCCGGTATTCGTAATAGGAGACACGCCAGTTAAGCCTGCTGTCCTCATAATAATTTTTTTCGACCAAATGGCCGCCTTCGCCTGCGAAGATATATTCAACAACTCCCGCCCCCAGCGGCTCATCGAATATAACTTTATACTTTCTCTTTTTTACTTCAGCCGAGGCAGACGGGGTGAGGTCAAAATATATCCTCCTGATGTCCTCGCCGACCGTGCGGGGGAAGTTGCCTTTCTTAGTGAATTGCTCCATCGCAAAATGGGAATCGATCCGGTCTTTATCTCCGGCCAATTCAAAGAGCTTTACACCCATGGGATTTATGCAGACCACGGTGAAAGTCTTTTCCTTTGCATCTACCTTTATGTAACCAAGCCCTGATAACTTGTTCCAGTTGTAATCAAAGACGATCGAGTTTATGAGCATGAAATTTTCAGGCGAATGGCCCCTGAACTCTTCCACAAGCGCCCACGGGTCTGCGCTTTCCATCGGGACTTCCGAAGCCTTTTGAAAAGGAATGCCGGCGCATGAGGTGATGCAAGCAAATAAGATTAGGATTATCAGTAAACGTTTCATGGTATCCCTCAATTCGCCTTTCCTTTCACAAACAACTCACATAATTTCGGCACGACCATTACTGATGAAAAAAATCCCGCGCCCAGGCCGATGACCATTGTTATTCCCACAGAAGAGAGGGCCGGGTGCTTTGCAAAGATCAGGACCCCCACGCCGATCAGCGTAGTTATCGTGCAAAGCGTAATTGCCATGACTGTGCCGGTGTTCATCTCTTTTCTGCTGCGGAATGTCATGAATATGCCGTAATCCGAATTTAGTCCAATCACTAAAACTCCCGCGATCATATTGGCCGCGTTTATTGAAAGCCCGAAAAGGGCCATAAGGCCAAAAAGCCAGATAATGCTGGTCAGCGACGGCACGAGGGCTATCAGTGTCTCTCTAACATTAAAGAAACACAGGTAAGTCATCACGATCACGCTGATCGTTGATATCCAGGTCATAAGCTTCAAGTCTTTTGATACGACCTCGGACAGCGTGTTGGAGAGGACAGAGGCTGAGACGAGATACGAATTTGGATAACGCCTGCTTATTTCATTCATGGAATCCACATACTCTTTTGTGTCGGGGAAAAATGACACAACGCGGTAGCCGTCATCTGTCCTTTGAACAAAGCGTTCAAATAAACTGTTGCCGGCTTCTCCTCTATCAAGAGGGGGCAGGGGTGTGTTGTTAAAATGGTTGACTTTCAGGCTTTCAAAAAAGGGATCAAACGCGCGTTCGGAAAAATTATATTTTTTGCCTTCCTGTAAAAGAAGGCCCCTGAGTTTTTGTCTTCTCTCTTCCGACCAGAACCTATGCCAGCGTTCCGCGTTTTGCTTCCTGGTCTTTTCCGCCTGCCATAATAAAGCCATGCTGGTGAAGTTTTCCGCTCCGACAGCCTGCACAGCGTCTTTGTAGATCTTTTCATTAATCTCCAGCGCGCCTTCGTAACCTTTCGAGTTGACAACAAGCACGGCAGGTGTTTTATTGCCTCCCCATGTTTTGTGAAAACGTTCCTCCGCATTTCTTATCTCTTTTTCAGTCCCGTCCAGGTTTTTGATATCTCTTTCAAACTCAACGTGGACGGCAAAGTAAGACAACGCAAGCGTAAAAAAGATCCAGAACAGGACGGTCAATCCGTTTGAGATATTTCCGCGCTCAAGCTTTTCAGCGATGCGGTCCGCAAAGGAGGCTTTGACGTCCGGCTTCAACATGAGATGGGGCAGCACAAATATGGAAATAAACGTTGACAGTACAATGCTGATGATCGCTACAACCGCAAGCTGGTTGTAGCCTTTTATCCCGGAGAAAAAAAAGGCCAGGAAAATAGCTATCGTCGTCAAGGCGCCGAAGCCTACGGGTTTTATAACGTGTTTCACAAAGGGGGCGGAGTCGCTTTTCCCCTGCGCGGCAAAATAGACATGGGTCCCGTAATCAGTGGCGATCCCCGCGACTGTGGAGCCCAAACCGATTACCCAGTATGAGAGTTTTCCGACAAGCAGATACGACAGATCAATGGAAAACACGATCGTCACGACAGGTATCATGAATATCGTAACCGCGCTGACATCCCTTATCACTACCCCGTACAAAAGCAGCATGGCGATTGCCGCAATAATGCTGATCAAATATATATCATTCTTTATCAGCTTCTCATTGCTGACGGTATGGGCGTGCCCGCAGATGATGTCCGCGCGGATATAGCCGGGCAGTGTTTTGAGGCTGTTTTTAAGGGAAGCCAATATTTTTTTTGAGCCTGCGGAATCCGTGACGGCAACCGCGGACTTCGCGATTAACATTGCATGCCTGCCGTCCCTGCTGACAAAATGCCCGTCTTTTATTTCCACGTCATATCCGGTTGAGGAGGAAAGGGCCTTGAGTTTTTCAAGGACAAGCATCCTCATTCCAAGCGGGTCAGAGCGTAACATGGAGCCAAGCAGCATACCCTGAGGTTTTAACAATTGCAGGTAGGCGTCATGAAGCTTTTGGGAAACGTGCTTCCGGTCTATCCACTCGTCTATTTGAGAGAGTTCATTCTCAGAAACCATCTCCGGCAGGTTTTTGAACATGGCGTCGATGTCTTTGGCAACCGAGGATTCAGATATCCCGACTGTGACCTCAGGAAACAGATTTCTGTCCAATGAGCCGGCCAACAGGTCCATCTCTCTCAGGAGGTCGTTAATGTCCTTTTCAGGAGAGGTCAATTCTAGGGACACAACCACCTTACCGGCAATATTTGAATTGCGGAAGAATTCCATGCTCCTGCCGAGGACCTCATTTTGGGGCAGGATATTGTCCATGCTGCTTTCGTATTCGACAAAGTAAAGGGCTGCAAGGCTGATGAGTATAAGCAGGATGAGGATGACCTGCACCGGTCTTTTGTTTCTCGCGGTGTAGTCGTAAAAACGGCCTGAGTATTTATCAAACACGCCTTTTGACCTCAAAGTCCGGGCCTTCAATGGGGGCGTCAAAAATGGTGTCTTTGAAAATGATGGTGGTGCTGTCTCCGCTGACCTCAAGTATCCTGATCTGCTTTAAATACCGTTCATCTTCCCTGAGTCCGATGGTAATGCTTTTAATGATCTTCCCGGCGGCATTATTTGCCTTTGGCGCAAATTCAAAAACAAGAGGCGACTTCTTTAAAATACGCACATCATAATCTTTCAGGAGAGAAATATAATCTCCTGAAAACCACACGGTAAGCTGATTCAGCACATTTTGCAAAACAGGATTGCCGGACAGCGCTATTTCCTGTACGCGGTTAGTGTCCTCATCCCACTGGCGGATGGATTTATCAGTGATGACCACGGAATATTTTACCGGCTCGTCAACGTGCCACGCGATCCTGCCGGGTTTTTGCAGGTAGATCCTGCCTTTCATAACGATCTTGTTTTGAAAGATCGCCAAGTCCTTCTCCTGGACAAAATTCGTCTTTAAGCTCTTGAAGGCGGAGACGTTCTCCCCAATCCTGCGCAGCATCCCGGGGATTTCAGTCGCATCGTCTGCCGCTGTTAAGCCGGATGCGCAGAGGACCAGCAGGAAGAAAGAAAGCAGCGGAAATGTAATAAAAATATTTTTGACTTTCATTGGCGTTGCATCTTTTTTGATCTATTACCTAAATGGACAAGCGGAACTGCAAAGATAGGTCGGGTAAAAATTTTCTTCACAGATTATTATTTATCACCATTATGCCAGACCGTTATCTCGCCTCTGGCAATTAAATCTTCTCCTTTAAAAATTTCTCCTTTTATTATCCCGAACTCGCTGAACCTGGCGACCTTGGAAACAGACACAAGCAGTTTGTCGCCTGCGTGAGCGCTGCCTAATATCTCAAGATTTTTTATTCCAAGCAGAAGCCCCTGTGATTTCGGCCCGCCGTTGCCTGCGTGTTTAAGTCCGTCCTGGGCTGCTATCGCCTGTGAAATGATCTCCGGATAAGACGCTTCATCAAGTCTTCCGTCTTCCCCGGCAAAGATCGCGTCTGCCGGGATCTCAGCCTCTGAAAGAGACGCCCTCTCTTTCACTTCCATAAGTTTGTTTACCATGAGCATGGGCGGTTTGTGGGGAACGAGCTTGGCGGCCTCGGTCGGCAGGCAGATAATATCTTCCTGCCTGTCCAGATTTTCCCAGCACAGCGGATCAGAGGCCAGGTAATCGCCTGTCATCTGATAGGCCGCCCCGCGGCATCCGTAGCACACACTTTTTTTAGCGCATTTGCCGCAGGGGCCTTTTATTGTGTTCTTGTAATTTCTGAGGTCCTGTATGACTTCGCTGTCCAATATGATCTCGGAGAGTTTCTTTTCTTTTACATTGCCGACCGGGATGGTGACACCAACGCAGGGCGTTACATCTCCGTAAACGTTGACCGCGCAGGAAAACTGGTGTCTCAGACATTGTTCGCCAACCAGCGGAGGCTGAGGTTTCCAATCGTAGCCGAATTTATTACGGTCGATGTCCGCGATCCGCTGAAATAACTCCCAGACCTGCCGGGGATCGGCTGACAGGAAATCGTTTTCCCTTGCCCTTCCCTGTGGCGTTATCATTTCAAAATAGGGAGAAATATTTTGCTCCCTCAGCCACTCCCACATACGAACAAGCTCGCCGATATTCTGACGGCATATTACCGTGCTTATTCCAAGGGGACTATTATGGGGGAAACCTTCTTCCTTCAGAATGTTGAAGGCCGCCTGTATCTGCCTGTACGCCCCCTTTTTTCCCGACAGGATATCCTGAAGCTTTTCATCGGTCGTATTCATTTTCAGGACCACCGTGACATTGTTTTCTGCCAAAATTCTTGCAGAGTCCTGCGTCATATTTGCGCCGTTTGTAAAAAGCTCGATATCAAGGTCAAGCCCTTTAATGAAACCTATCATTTCCATTATGTGGGGATACAACATAGGCTCTCCCCCGAGGATGATAATTTTCCTGGCGCCTAAATCCTTTGCCTGCTGTATTACGCCGCGGCTTTCCCCGGCGGTCATCTCCTGTTTGCCGTTGACGCCGTTTTGCACGTAGCAGTAGACGCACTTGAAATTACAGTCGCGGTTAAATTCTATCTCCATGGACAGAAGACCGCCTTTGCCGGCAACCTGTTCTATTTCTGCCGCGGAAAATTCCGCCCCGTAGATACGGGCCTGACATCGCATCATTGATCTGTTCTCCTATCTATAAAACGCATGGCCTTGCGGGAATTCCCGGCGAAAAGCTGTTTCCTGATCTCTTCTCCGCTTGATATTATTACGTCGGGCCTTACTCTCAAACGCGCCTGAAGTATGTCCATTATCTCTTTTTCCGTACAGGAATTGCCGTTTACCGAGACATATACCTTCAGTGCATCGGAGAGGTCAAAGTCACTGGTTACGGAAACATAGTATTCAGCAACTTCGGGGATTTCGTCAAGTGCCGAGTATACAGCCTGCGGATACAAAGTCGTACCCTTGTATTTCATCATCTGCTTTTTTCTGCCCAGGATTGGGCCAAGGCGGGGCGACTTCCTCCCGCATTCGCACGGCCCGTCTATCAGGAAACTCACGTCGCCTGTCCTGAACCTGAGCAAAGGCATCCCTTCAATAAAAAAGGTCGTCACCACAACTTCCCCAACTTCACCGGGCGGCAGGACTTCTCCATTATCATTGACGATCTCTGCTATCGCCAGTTCGGGATGAAGGTGTCCGCCATTTTGCGCGGTACAGTCGCAGAATGTAGTTATTGTCTCGGAAGAGGCGTATGTTGAAAACACCCTGGCCCCCCAGATTTCTTCCAGGTACGCGCCCATTTTCAGCAAAGATAAATTTTTGTCCCTGAGCGGTTCCCCGATGCAGATAAATTTTTTCACCCCGGTTTTGCGCGGATCTATTCCCTTTGATTGCAGAAATAGTCCCAGCTTGTGCAAAAATGACGGGACGCCTACAATCGCAGTCGGCTTCATGCGCAGAATAATTTCCATGTGGCTGTCAACACTGTTCAGTCCGTTCCTGACAGCGGCGGCCCCGATCGCCCTTATCCCCAAAAAATACGCAAGCCCCGCGATAAAGCACCTGTCAATAGTGCATGTGAGCAGGACGATATCATCCGGTGTTATTCCGCATGAGGCAAAAGATATCTCCTCATTGTAAGCCAGCCGCCTCAGGTCGTTTTCGGTGTACATTATTTTTGTCGGCTTGCCGGTGGTCCCTGACGATAAGACAATGTCCACAATCTTTGACATCGGGACCGCAAGCAGTTCGTCATTATGGTTTTCAAAAGCCGATTTATTGGTAAACGGCAGCGAGCTTAAATTTTCAAGGGTAATTTTGTTTAAAGCTATACCGTCCAATGTCCTGCGGTAAAATGGAGAGTTTTCGTAAATGTAAGCGAGGTGGTTTTGCAAAAGTCTCTCCTGCACGGCCCTGATTTCGTCAGGCGTGGAGAATTCAATATTTCTGTATTGATAGAGATCATTCATGCCGCGCCCTCCATCGAGGCGAGTTCCTGTCGCATAATTTCCCGCACCCTGTTTTTTAATGTGAACACGTTCGCGCCCTTATAATCCTGCGGCTGAATAGCAGGCAGCCTGCGTATTTTTATTGTCACCGGCCTCATAAGCCATGAACCTTTCGGAGGCGTATTCTCATTCCCTGTGATGCAAATAGGGACTAAGGAGGCATTTGTCTGCAGCGCGAGGCGGAAGGCGGAGCCGTGGAAACTGCCCATTTCCCTTCCCGTGGACCGCGTCCCCTCAGGGAAAAATATTATTGAGACTTTGTCTTCAAGGACCTTCGCGGCTTTCTCAAGGAACAGTTCGTGGTCCATCATCCTTATATTCAGGTACCCGGCGAACCGGGCGAAAAAACCGAGGACGGGAATGCGGAAAGGCCAGATATTTACAACCTGGATTGCTTCATGAGGGAGCACGGACATCAGGAAGGCGTCTGACGCGGACCTGTGGTTGCTGACGAAGATATAAGGCCCCTGAAGACTACCTTTTGAATGATCTTCATAGCGGACCCTGATAAAAGGGAAGGGGACCAGGACCATTCCTTTTCCGTACCAGCTTATGGCGCGGCGGAATCTTTTCATTACGTAGCGTTTGGGCGCAACCAGCGATATCAGGGTCACAAAGATTATTAAAACAGGAATAGCTATAATGGAAAAAATCATAAAAGCACTATACAAATAGAGATTCAAGAAAAATAGTATAAAATATTTCATTTAAAAAAACTTAAGAGTTATGAGTGAAAAGTTAAGAGTTCAGGAGACGATGTATCGTGATCTTTTCAGTTTTAATTTTCAACTTTTAACTTATTTTGTCGCCCCTTCTTCATTCTTTATCGCTGAAATAAAGTCGTAAATGTCCTGCAGGGTCCTTATGTTTCTGACCTTTTCCTCATTCCGTATCTTGACGCCGAAGCTTTTCTGGAGCGCTACTACCAGATCAACAATATCAAGGCTGTCAAGGCCGAGGTCGGTGAATATGTGCGCGCCCGGCAGCAATTTGTCCTTTTCTATTTCAAATGATTCCTCAAACACCTTATTGGTTTTATCGATGATCTCTTGCTCGGTCATATTTTCCTCCAGTTATTCTAATTATTACACTATGTCGTCTCTGTCACAGGTCCAAATTTCTGTCATTCCGGCTTGTCCGGAATCTTTACAGAAGGATTCCCGACGCGCGGAGCCTGTCCCGACTTGTTCGGGGCTTACGGGAATGACACCCAAAAACATACATTCAAATTTCGAACCCGGCGGTCTCTGCCGCTCTGCACCCTCTGTGGTACATAATCACTATATTTTCCTGCACACCAGTGAAGCGTTAATGCCTCCGAAGGCGAAGCAGTTTTTCAGGATTGTGTTGATCTCTTTATTAACGGGTTTTGTAATATGGTTTAATCCTTCACAGTCAGGACTGACCTCGTCTAAATTCAGTGTCGGGTAGATAATATTTTTTCCCATCATTATCAATGAAGCGATCAGTTCAATTGCCCCCGATGCGCCGAGCGTATGTCCGATGTACCCTTTCAAGCTGCTTACCGGGCTAACATCACCGAATATTTCTTTTATGGCCCCGGCTTCTTCCGTATCACCATGCGGTGTGCCGGTGGCGTGCGCGTTTATATAGTCTATCTTCTCCGGTGTTGTTTCAGCATTCCGCAAGGCTTCATTCATGCAATTGGTCATGGATTTTTTATCCGACTGGCTCATGTGAGAGCCGCTCCCGCAAGTGCTGTAGCCGGTGATCTCCGCGTAGATCTTCGCATTTCTTTTAACGGCGTGTTCGTATTCTTCCAGTGCCAGTATACCGCTCCCCTCTCCGCAGACCAGCCCGTCGCGGTCTTTATCAAAGGGGCGCGGGGTCTTTTGCGGGGTCTGGTTGTATTTGGCAGAAGTCGCAAAGAGGACATCAAAAGAGCCGGTAACCGTGGGATGAAGCTCCTCAGCCCCTCCGCATAAAATTATATCCTGCCTTCCAAGTCTTATTAAATCATATCCCGCGCCAATAGCCTGAAGGCCTGAGGCGCAGGCCGCTGCCGTGGCAGCTATGTACCCTGTCAATCCGAGGTACTGGGCCACATTCGCTGAAGCCGTGTGCGACATGCACTGAAAGAACATCGTGGAGGGCAACTGCGTCAAATCTCTATCCGGCAGCATCATTTCAAATACATCATTAATGCTCCTTGAACTCCCCATGGTCGAACCGATAACACACCCGGTCCTGCCCGAAGATAATCCGGCGGGAGTTATCCCGGAATCGGTAAGCGCCTGCTCCGCTGCCTGAACAGCGAATATGCTCATGCGTCCCATTGAGCGCCTGCTCTGCCGGGGGATCTTCTTTTCATCTTTTAATTCCGCAGGGGCCGCCACATGACTTCTCATGCCGATATACTTCGTCCACTCCTCCATGAAGCGCACAGCGCTCCTGCCCGTTTCAAGCCCTTCAATAAAAGGGCCGATGCTGTTTCCTAAAGGTGTGACGACTCCGATTCCTGTGATCACTACGCGTTTTAATTGCATAACATTCTATTTACCACATAGGCACGGAGACACAGAGAAATATTAATTAGACGCCTCTGTGTCTCTGTGGTTAATTTAAACCCTTGCTCAAGAATTTATTATACTGCTCCTCTTCCAGAATATACCGCCCGACGAGAAACGAAGACATCATGGCGCCCATTATCCCCGGTAAAAGGGAGCTTTGTCCTGCGGCGTATAAATTGCGGAGGGGGAGCTTGCCGATCAGATTGTACTGGCCGATCTTCTGTTTTACTCCATAAGCAGAGCCGTCAGGGCTGTTCAGGTAATCTCTGAATGTAAGCACGGACGCTGAATCAATAACTTTTATCCGGTCTTTATATCTGGGGAACGCGTTATAAATGCGGCCTGTTATATTTTCAACCTTCTCTTTTTTGTAATCCCCGTAAGCCTGCGGCCTCCTGCCGGTCTTTGAATCCTTCCAGTTCTCAACGTGTTCAATGAAGGACGGTTCAAACGCGTTAATGGTTTTGTATATTTTCCCCTTCACTTCTTCTATTGATTTAATGATCACCAATGCCGATTGCCCCCGGTTTGCCGGGTCTAAAAGCTGATTAACATCTGTGTGAGGAAAGATAGAGAGTATATTTGAATTAAAATCGGGTTCGTCATATTCTTCATCCAATACCGCAAAGACCGTGAAGAAACCCGCAGAAGATTCAAATGATGTGACACGGTCAACAAATGCCTTGCTCAAATTCTGCTCCGGCAGGACCTTTAATATTTCGCCTGGATGTATCGTGAAGATACAGTTTTCAGCCGTGACCTCTTCGCCTGTATTAAGGATGAACCTTCCCGCCTTTTTATTGTTGACGTCTTCCAGCTTTGCAATGTATTTGCCGCAGCGTATTTCAATATCGGAGCTTTTAAATTTTGCCTCAAAGGCCTTTATGAAGGCTTCCCCGCCATCTTTGACCCGCGCGACCGACTCGTAAAGTCCGAGACACATCCTGCTGTGATTGGCAAATGAGATCTCCTTCGGCATCACGCCGTAGCACATCGCAAAACCGGACAGCAGCGCCTTTAAAACAGCATTATCTGTCAGCCCGTTTAATACCTCATCCAGGCTCAAAAAATCTTCATTCATAGGGTTGTGCAACGCGGTGAGCGCCTGCAGATCCATGGAGGGCGTGTTAGCGCAGACCTGCTGGACTTTCTCAAAATACCTGTCAAGGGCCGACTCTTCCCCGGGGAAATAGCCTTTAAATTTCTTCTTTAATTTTTCAAGCCCGTACGGGATTTCATAGAGCCTGCCCTCCGGTTCAAAGAAAAAGGAGTTTGCGTTTTCTTCAGATAAAAAAACCGGCTGGATCAAATCACGGATCCCAAGCGCCGACAGCATGTCGTACAGCAGGCCGTTTTTATGAAGCCCTCCGGTGAAATGGAAACCCGTATCAAAAGGGACGCCCTTTTTATAAAACCGGGACACAGAGCCTCCAATGCGGGGGCTCTTTTCAAGCAGCAGCACCTTGCGCCCGTTCATCCCGAGGATAAGCGCCATGGTCAATCCGCTGATGCCGCTTCCAACAACTATGTCGTCATATTTTTGCATTTGAACCTTAATCCACAGATTTCGCAGATTACACAGATGGAAAAGAAAAAAATAAACGCTCTTTGAAAATCTGCGTAAATCCGAGTTAATCTGTGGCTGGATTTATTTTTCTCTGCTCACTCCGTGGTCATAAAACAACCTACATCGCCAGTCCGCCGTTGACGCCGATTACCTGTCCGTGGATATACATGTTTTCTTCCGTGCACAGGAAGTTCACTACTGAAGCAACATCCTCGGACCTGCCAACCCTGTTCA
Organism: Nitrospirota bacterium; assembly: GCA_016214845.1. Taxonomy (NCBI): domain Bacteria; kingdom Pseudomonadati; phylum Nitrospirota; species Nitrospirota bacterium. Next base: position 39,572 of record JACRMS010000019.1, read on the forward strand.
GCGGAATCAATGGCAGCACCTGCGCCTTCGGGATTTTTTCGGTCAATTCCGTTTCAATAAAACCGGGCGCAACCACATTGACAAGTATATTTTTCTTTCCAACTTCACGCGCTAATGCCTTGGCCGCGCCGATCAGTCCCGCCTTTGAAGCGGAATAATTTACCTGCCCCGCATGGCCTATCTGTCCAGACGTTGACGATACAATAATAATGCGTCCCTTTTTGGCCCGTAACATTGAAAACAATACCATGCGTGTCACGTTGTAAAACCCGTCAAGATTTGTGGAAAGGACGGAATCCCACTCATCTCTTGTCATCCACACTAACAAATTATCACGGGTGATCCCCGAATTGTACACGAGCACATCAGGGGCGAAGTCCTCAACTCTCGGGGCCAGGGCGTCTTCCGTCTCTTTGTAACTTGAGACATCAAACGGTATCAAATCGCAGGTCACGCCGGAAGCTTCTATTTCCGACTTTACTTCTTTTGCGGCCTCGTGATTGCTCTTGTAGGTCAGCCAGATATTAAATCCTGATTTAGCCAGACTTAAAGCTATCGCGCGCCCGATACCGCGGCTTCCGCCGATTATTAATGCAGTTTTTGCCATGGGAATGTCCGGTTATTATATTAGTACCGGAGGCGTTTTTTCAATGAAACAACGTCACTTCATTAATTGCAAAGGTAGTCAGTAGTTAGTAGGCAGTAGTTGGAACCCCTGACTACTGTCTACTAACTACTGTTTTGTTTGCGCCAATAGTGCGGGACCTCTTAACGTGATTACCCGCCGATCTTGGACATGGGGTTTATGCGTTCGGGGGAATCCGCATTCTCGTTGATCAGATGCCGCTCCGGTTTTATTTTAACAGCCTTGAGGAACAACGCTTCAATTTCATCATCGGAGGCGCCGTTTCTCATCGGGGTTTTGATATCAATCTCAACCTTTGAAAAGAGACACGGCCTGATCTTCCCGTTAGAGGTAAGGCGCAGCCTGTTGCAGAAGCCGCAGAAATGGTCGCTGACAGGGCTGATAATCCCGATAACTCCTTTTGCGCCCTTTATCCTGTAATTTCTTGACGGCCCCTTGCCTTTGAACTCATAACTCTCCAGGCTGCCCAGAGGAGATATTATTTCCATGATCTCCGCAGCGCTAACGCATTTTTCTTTTTGCCAGGCTTCCCCGGATGACACGGGCATAAATTCTATAAACCTTATGTGGTAGTCCTTCTCAAGTGTAAGGGCCGCAAAAGAAAATATCTCATCATCATTTATCCCGCGGATGGGGACGACGTTGATCTTCACCGGCGAAAGCCCAACACTCTCCGCCTCGTTTATCGCCTTCAGGACACGCCTGATATCGCCCCCTTTTGTTATGGCCCTGTATTTTTCAGCGTCCATGGTGTCGAGACTTATATTTACGCGGGCAAGACCTGCTTTTTTTAATTCTCCGGCAAGCTCAGGCAGCATGATGCCGTTTGTGGTAAGGCTCAGGTCATGTATGCCGGTTTGTTTGATCGATGAGATCAGGACAAGGATGTTTTTTCTCAGCAGAGGCTCGCCGCCTGTTATCCTGACTTTTCTCAGGCCGTGTTTATGAGCAATGCGCACGAACCTGACAATTTCCCCGTCAGTCATTATCTCGGCATCGTCAAAATTCTTCAGTCCCTTTGACGGCTTGCAGTAAACGCATTTCAGGTTGCACTTGTCCGTGATGGATATCCGGAGATAATCAATGCGTCGGTTGTAAGAGTCTTTTATCATAGTTGTTTATATCCACAGATTTCGCAGATTCCACAGTTAAATTATGCGGCTTCAAAAAATCTGCGGCATCTGTGTAATCTGCGGACGAAAAATTATTTCCCGAACGGGCACACAGGGTAATTGCATACCTTGCACTTCAGGCACATCCCGCCGTGACCAAGCTCCGCAAGCTCTTTTCTGCCGATCTTTTCACCTGCTAATATCCTCGGCAGGATGAGATCGAACACCGTTATGCTGGCATACATCCCGCAAGCAGGTATCCCCAGGATGGGAATGAGGTCGAACTCTGCGCGCTTTCCCGCTTGCGAGCTTAAATACGCAACCAGAAACATCGACCCCGGCAAAACCGGCGAGCCGTATGTGAACTCCTCAGCCCCCAGATTCCTGATCGCAAATCTTGTTACATCGTCAGGGTCTACCGACATTCCGCCTGTGGTAATTATTAAATCAGCCCCGGCGGAGATCAATTCCTTAATTCTGCCTTCGATATGAGCTGCGTCATCCGGGGCAAAATGCACGCCGATGACTTCTCCATCCACGCCCTTTATTTTTTTCGTTATAACGGGTTCAAAGGCGTCTTTGATCCTGCCGTGATAAACCTCGTTGCCGGTTATCACAATTCCGGTCTTTGGTTTCCTCATTCCCTTTACGCTGAGAACACCGCCTGCGTCATCGGCTGTTTTTACCGCATCTTCCACAATAGATTTTTTCACGACAAGCGGAATGGCCCTTGTCCCGGCAACAAGCTGCCCTTCTTTTACAACGGTGTTATTGTGAACAGTAGCGCACATTACTTCGCCAAGCATATTGAATCCAAGGAGCGCTTCACGGTTGACCTTCAGCAGGCCGTCTCTTGATGCGATGAGATTTATCTTCCCCTCGTTTGGCTCGCCGTCCATTTTTACGCCTTCGCCCGCAAGCGCCTCTGCAATGGCGTAAGCCGCGTCGTTCTCGTGCATCTCGTCTTCTTTGATCTCAAGGACAAACAAGTGCTCCTTGCCGAGTCTCTGGAGATGGCTGATGTCCTCTTCACGGATAATATGCCCCTTTTTAAACGCCCTGCCCTTGAATTCCCCCGGCCTTATCTCCGTTATATCATGGGCGAGGACCGTCCCGACCGCCTCAGTAACAGACACTACCTTTGTGCCGATGCCTTTCTCTTTCACATCATCCTGAATACCGCACATACTAATGGACCTCCTATCTTTTATAAAACAATATCTGCTTTATCTGATCTTTTTTCCTGTTGATCTTTTCAAAGACCTGGTTGCCCCGAATATTCCTGAAAACTTACTGTCGATAATCTCAGTTACGCCTTCTTCAAGCTCTTTGTATTTCACTAAAAACTCCTCAGCATTTTTTGTAAGCGCCGCGCCGCCGCCATTTTTGCCGCCCGCTTTTCTTTCAACAAGCTTGATGCCGAGCCTTTGTTCCATCAACTGTATATAGCTCAACGCCTTTCTGTATGAGATATTGATTTCCTTTGCTGCCTTATTTATAGAGCCGTATTTGATGATCCCTTCAAGCAGCGCCCTTTTGCCGCTGCCGAATACTGTTTCACCATCCACCTCAAGCCATATCTTTGAGCGTATCTGCATATAACCGTTATAACACATTTGTCATAACGGTGTCTATAAAAAATAAGAAGTTGAGAGGATAAGAAGATATGAAGCTGAGAAAAAGCAAAACTATTCTTTTCTCATTTTCTTAATTTCGCAACTTCTCATCTTCTATTCTTCTCAGTGTTCTCTGTGGTTAATACTCTAGGTCCATCTTTATCTTCCCGTTACATCCGATGCTTATCAGCTTAGTATAATGAATGGAATAGAGATGCATCACCTTTTCGGGATTGCCATGTATCGCAACAACGTCCGCAATATAGACTGTATGGTCTCCTGACTCCACCTGGTCCACAACCTTGCATTCAAAAGACACGGTCGCTCCATCTATAGCGGGAGGCTTTACTGACTTTGAAGGGACCGCTTTGAACCCCGTATCCTTGAACTTGTCCATTTCGCTTCCGCTTTTTGAGCCGCATATCCAAGAGTCCTTTTCCTGGCCTTCCGACGGGAAGCAGAGCACAAATTCCCCGTGGTGCTCAAGGCACTCGTGCGAATATCTCTTGTGTCCCACAGAAACTGCAACCATCAGCGGCGACCATGACGAAAACATCCACCATGAAAGCCCCATGATGTTGGGCCTTTCTCTTTTGTCCAATGTAACGATAAGCACGTAAGGATACGGCGAAGCTAATTCAAAGGCCTCTTGCCGGTCAAGTTCTTTCATTGTGAGCCTCCTCCATAATTTATTATAAATTCTTTCACTTCATTCAATACCGGGATCCCTGCCCTGCCGCCTAATTGCCTGCATTTCAACGCTGCAAACGCTGACGCGAAACGCACGGTTTCCTTTATATTCCATTCCTGCAAAAGACCGTAAATATATCCGGCGTGAAACACATCGCCGGCCCCTGTCGTATCAACCACAGTAACTTTAAACGCGGGTGTATGAAAAACTTCACCTCCGGCGATTGTTATGCTGCCTTTGCTGCCGAGTGTAATAGTTGCCGCCTTTGCGCCAAACGACTTCATTTTGAGGATGGCCTTTTCAGGGTCAAAGCTGCCGGGAGTGGTCACGAATTCTCTTGCGAATTCTTCCGAACCGACTACGTAGTCGCATAAATGCGCGAGTTCGATCATCCCCTCTCTCATCCTGCCGGCGTCGAGCATTACAGGAATATTTTTTTCTTTTGCCTTTTGAGCGGCGTAGATCGAAGCCTCGGTCATAAGGCCGTCAATAAGCAGGAAGCCGGCATTGTCAAGGAAATCATCCGGCAGCTCATGCGGTTTCAAAGGTTCAGCTGAAGGCCTTTTCCAGAAGATCGTGCGCCTGCCGCTGCCTTTTTCAACAGCGATGAATGCGGCCTGTGAATCTGAGCGCGGCCTTGTCAGCAGCCCCTTTATATCGATGCCTTCCGACCGGATGGATTCAGAGATCTTTTTACCGGCTTCGTCATCACCGGTCATGCCGCAGAAACTGCAATCAATGCCCAATCTTGAAAGGCTGACAAGCGCTGTGGCAACAGGGCCGCCGCCGGATATGGTCCAGTCGAGCACCTCTTTTTTTGTATCCGGCGCAGGGAAGGAATCTATAATAAACAAATGATCAAGCGAACACTGTCCCAGCCCCGCGACTTTCATGTTTATAATCATAAGGGTGTTAATTAGAGAATGCAAGACGGTTTTTAAAAGACAGGGAGGGAGGTATGCTAAATTGGGGATATGATATAATTACAAATGCCGTTACCACTCTATCCAATCTCTAAAATACAAATAACCACAGAGACACGGAGGCACGGAGGAAGAAAAATAATAAGGGTTCTGTTTTCATTGCTAATTTTCTCTGTGTCTCAGTGCCTCTGTGGTTCTAATAAGTTGTTTTCAACTTAAATACCATGGATGAACTAATAAAAATACTCGAACAGTTCGGCGGGGGCACAGGCAGCGGACCCTCCAATACAGTGGTGCGGTTTCTCCTGCCGGCATTTTTCTGGTCGGTCCTTTTTTTAATAGCAATCAGACAATGGCGCAAGACCCGCGAGAAGCGTGATCTGTACATAGGCGGGGCTTCGCTGATCGGCATGTTCCGGGAGATGCTCATGTTTGCGGCGGAGTACGGAAGCTACAGGGAATATGTGCCGTTTGATTTCATGTTTAAATATTATCCGCCGCTGGAACACGCGGCCACCATGCTTTCCTGCATCTTCATCGCCTATGCCTTCCTTTACTACCTGCTTAAATGGCGGACATTATCGAGGAGCTTCTTTATCATTTCCTCATTCGTTACCGTGCTTGTTTACGCAATCACAGCGTCTCAGTGGCCGGACTTTTTGAAAATCCACCCTGAAACCCGTTTCGGGGCCTTCTGGGGAGACATGGCCTTCAGGGTCAGCGCCTCGGTTTTTATGGGGACAGCGTTAGGCGCGTTTCTATTCGCAAAGATAAAGGGAAAGAAGATCCCAAAGTCCGTGCTCGTCGGGTTTCTGTTCTTTTTCCTTGACGAATTTCTTATGATCTTCAATCTTGCCACCGATGAAATCTATGTGCACACATACGCGCCGGTAAGACATAATCTCCATATATGGGCCATCCCTTTTTTTATAGGCACGTACTGGGCGGATTTAAAACAGCGGTTCCTCGAAGCCGAGCACACGATAAAAGGCATTTTCAACCTGAGCCCGAGTATGCTCTGCATCATGGATTTTAAAGGAGTTATTGAAACTGTCAGCCCTGCCTCAGAGGCGATCTTCGGCATTTCTCCGGCGGACATGCGTGGCAGGAGATTAAGTGACTTCGGTTTTGCTGATAACGCGTGGCGGCTGCATGATGACAACGACGGTAATCAGACGATAAACTGCTACGCTGATTATGCTTCAGGAGACGACACCATGAAATACCTCCAGTGCAATATGCATCCTGTGCCTTCGGAGGAGCTTATTTATGCGGTCGTCATCGACATCACCGGGCACAAACTTGCTGAAGAAGCGGCGAGAAAAAGCGAGGCGGAAGCCATGCGCGCCTCCCACCTTGCCTCGCTCGGCGAGCTGGCAGCGGGTGTGGCCCACGAGATTAACAACCCGGTCAACGGGATCATAAATTATGCCCAGCTCCTGACAGACAAACTCGACAATAAAAGCGTTGAAGGGGACATTGCCCGCAGGATCATAAAGGAAGGAGACCGCATTGCGGTCATCGTCAAAAGCCTCCTCTCCATTACAAGGATGAAGGAGCATGAGCGGACGTTTGTTATTTTAAATGAGCTTTTCCAGGACGTTTTCAATCTCGTGGAGACGCAGCTTCTTAAAGACGGGACAAAAATCCGGACGGAGTTGTCAGGCGAGGCCAGGATCTGGTGCAATCCTCAGCAGATACAGCAGGTCTTTCTAAATGTCATAAACAACGCGCGGTATGCCCTGAATAAGAAATACCCCGCGGGCGTTGAAGGCAAAGAACTGCACTTACGCACAGAATGGCTGACCATCGCAGACAAACCGCATCTGCGGATCGTATGCCATGATAACGGCATCGGAATTCCCAAGGAAGACATCGGTAAAATATTCAATCCCTTCTTTTCAACAAAGCCGAAAGGGGAAGGGACTGGTTTAGGCATGAGCATAAGCTATGGTATTATACAAGAGCACGGAGGCAAGATTACTATCGAGAGCGTCGAGAACGAATATACTGACGTCATTATCGATCTTCCGGTAAATCCCGTTGGTCCCGGCGGGGCATTAACCACGGCAGCAGAGCAGCGGGGCATTATTTCTAACGGTGTAAAGGAGAATGAATGAGCGCAAGCATACTTGTAATTGACGATGAGGAGAGCATCAGATACACCTTTGAAAATTTTCTTTTTGAGGCCGGGTACCGTGTTGTGACTGCAAAGGATTTTCCCGAAGCCGCCCGCGAGATCGGGAGAGGGCAGTTTGACCTTGTTATCACGGACATCATCCTTGGAGGGAAAACAGGGATTGATATACTGCGCCTGCTGCATGAAAAAGGAATCGTTTGCCCGGTTGTTGTCATAACCGGATACCCCTCCATTGAAACCGCGGCCGAGGCCGTCAAACTGAGCGCCTTTGACTACGCCATGAAACCCGTGACAAAAGATACGCTTTTAAATATTGTAAAAAAAGCCTTAGCTTCAAAAAAACTGCCTAATAAGTAAGGCTCCTGCATTACCGTATTTAATTCTTTTTTCCATATCGATTCCTAAATACCTGCCCTGCTTGCTTACACTTGCTTGCCTTGACAAAATAATCTCCATATAGTATACATATGTATATATGATGGAATTGACCGGCAGACAGAAAAAGGTCCTGGACTTCCTTAAAGAGTACGCGCAAAAGCACGGCTATCCTCCGACAGTCAGGGAAATAGGCGAGTATTTCGGGTTCCTGTGGGCTGCCGCGAGGATGCACCTGAAGGCAATCGAGCGGAAGGGATTTATAAAGATAAACCCCGCCAAATCACGGGGGATAGAGATACTGGGGCTCAGGCAATCGGAAGGAATTATGGCCCCCGTGGCCGGGAGGATAAGGGCGGGCAGGCCGATATTAGCGGTTGAAGAGATCGACTCGCACATCTTTATTGATAAAACACTTTTCCCGGCAGAGGACGCTTTCTCCCTAAAAGTTACAGGCGACAGCATGATGGACGCGGGGATACTCGACGGCGACTTTATAGTGGTAAGGCCTCAAAGCACTATAAGAAATGGCGAGATCGGGGTCGCTCTCATAGAAGATGAGGCTACAGTAAAGAGGGTCTTCAGGGAGAAGGGGAAGATAATTCTAAAACCCGAAAACAAGACCATGAAGCCTGTGACATACAACGCAGATGAAGTGACCATCATGGGAAAAGTCATGGGCGTCATAAGGAAGATGTGATCCAACTTCTCCCCTCTACCAAGAGGGGATTAAGGGGTGTGTCTATGCAGATCAGTGAACACATAAGCGTCATAGTCTCATTCGGGCCGCGTTACAGGATAAGGCCTGTCAAGTTCAAATGGTCGGGGAAGACTTTTGAAGTTAAAGAGATCACATACATGTGGAAAACGACCGAGGGACAAAACCTGGTCCACCATTTTTCCGTGACAGACGGCAGGACACTGTATGAGCTTGCCTTCGACGCAACGTCCCTGATATGGCGGCTGGAGGGTGTGGAGACTTAAGAAGCGCAATAGTGCAAAAGTACAAAAGAGCAAAAAAGGCAGGGACTTTAATCTTTTTTAAAACTTTTGCACTTTTCATAAGGAGGGGATCATGACAATTAATGAAGCAGTATCTGAAGTGTTCTGGAGGGCGTTAAAGGAATTGCCCAAGAAAGAAAGAGACGGTGTGGTAACAAGAATGACCAGGGACAAGGAATTCATGACGGAATTGCTCGGCGCTATCATCGAGCAGCGCAGTAAGGAATCGTCAGACAGTTCCGATTACCTCGCAGACATACGGAGAAAACAGAATTGAACTTCTCAATAGGCTATCGATGTGATATATTAAAACATTCTTAGCAGTGGGGGTAGCCAAGTGGGGCAGACAAAAGATTTTTTTAAAGAGAAAAAACCTTGGTCCATATTCAAGGATAGAATTCTTGACTACTATTTAGTCCCGTATATATCTAAAATTCTTAGAACAGGCAAGCCATTAGTTATATTCGATTGTTTTGCAGGTAAAGGAAAGTTTGATGATGGGGAGAATGGATCTCCAGTTATTATCGCTGAGCATATAAGAGCTACAATTCAAAAGCAGCCTTTTGTTAATGGCTTTTTTATAGAAAAGAAGTATAGTGAGGAATTAAAAAACAATCTAAGAAATTATCTAAACACACATATCTTGGCCGGAACATTCGAGGAAAACCTAAAAAACATTTTATCAGTGGACAGAAGCAATAATGTTTTTTTGTATATTGATCCCTATGGGATTAAAAGCTTGAACCTCAATAATTTCCATCAAATAAAGAACACCAATTTCTTCACACTGGAACTGCTTATGAATTTTAATTCGGCTGGCTTTCTCAGAGAAGGATGCCGTTTACTGAAATTTGAGGACTTATTTAAAGACGATGAGATAACTGATTATGAGAGTGATGAGGATATTAACACTATTGAAAAAATGGATGCTATTGCTGGTGGAGATTATTGGCAGGAAATCTTAAAGAATTATTACAGCGGCACAATTGACATGCATCGGGCAGAAGAACAGTTTATCTGGGAATATAGGGAAAAAATTAAAGAGGTTTTTAGATATACGGTAAATATACCTATCAAAATTAAGTCCAGCCATTTACCGAAATACAGATTGTTTTTCGGTTCCAATCATGAAGACGGTCTGATTTTGATGGCTGATAATATGAATAGAAAATGGAAAGAGATGCTGGCAAAAGAAAGAGACAAACAGGGCGTGCTATTTGAATTTGAATTCCCTGACTTAAGACTCCTGAAAGGATTTGACATCTATCAAGATATTCTGGCAAGCTTGCCGTCAAATGGTGGAAAAGTATCACTGAAAAAAGTAATTATAAATCTTATTATGAAATATGGCATTACATTTTCTGAAAAAGAGTACAAGCAGAAAATAAAAGAAATGGATAATACGGCATTGTATATTGACCGCAATCCAGCATTTACTCCTAAAACAAAAAAGCCGGTAACATCCATGGACTACGATGAATATCAAATCACTTTAAGGAAGAAGGTATGAACAAGAAGAATAAAACCACCCTTATTCAGCGGAAATCCCTTCTCTACAAGACAGCCGTTGAGTATGGCGACTATACAATCAATCATGTGGAAGGTTGTTCTCATGGATGTTTGTATCCCTGTTACGCCATGATGATGGCTAAGAGATTTGGCAAGGTAAAGAGTTACGATGAATGGATTAAGCCTAAAATCGTTGCAAATGCCGTTGAGCTTTTGGAAAAAGAAATTCCAAAACATAACGACAAGATTAAATTTGTGCATCTCTGTTTCAGCACAGACCCGTTTATGTACGGCTATGAAGAAATATCGGATTTAAGTTTGCGATTAATCAGGATGCTGAATGAGGCAGGCATCAGATGCACAGCTCTTACAAAGGGTGTTTTGCCTTTGGAGTTAGCTTTGTTCAGCAAAAAAAATGAGTTCGGGATGACGCTGATTTCACTTAATGAAGATTTCAGAAAAAAGTACGAACCTTTTGCTGCGCCCTATAAGAAACGGATTGATAGTCTTTACCGCTTGCACAAAAAAGGAATCAAGACATGGGTAAGTATCGAACCATATCCGACTCCGAACATAATTGACCAGGATTTTGCCGACATCTTAGAATCTATTTCATTCGTGGATAAAATCATCTTCGGAAGGCTCAATTATAATGCGATGGTTACAAGGTATCCGGATTATAAAAACTTCTACAATGACCTGAGCCACCAGGCAATAGAATTCTGCGCAAGGCATGGTAAGGAGTGGCATATAAAAAATGGGACAATGACCAATGGAGCGAGCAGTAATGTTGTTAAAAACAATGTCTCGGCAAAAGGTTTGTTGGAGTGCGGGGTTTTTTAACAGCATATAAATACGTTGACGGGAATTATATCTTTAAAGGCAGATAATTCTTAATTATAATAGGGTATCATAAATAGCAAAGAGGTTTTAATTTTATGGCTATTCCACATCCCATTCCTTATCAAGGCAGCAAGCGTGCTTTAGCAAGCATCATACTTTCTTTTTTCCCGTCAAATGTTGAAAAACTCATTGAGCCGTTTTCAGGATCGGCGGCGGTGTCAATTGCAGCGGCATATCATAGAAAAGCAAAAAGTTTTCACCTTAATGATCTAAATAAAGCATTAATTGATTTATGGAATGAAATCATAAACAAGCCGCAGGTCATTGCTAAAGCATACGAAAAGCTTTGGTTTGCGCAAGAAGGAAGGGAAAGGGAATTCTATGATTTAGTCCGCAAAAAATTCAATCACTCTCAACGCCCGGATCATTTTCTTTATTTGCTGGCCCGATGTGTTAAGGCTTCTGTGCGATACAACTCTAATGGAGAGTTTAATCAAAGTCCTGATAATAGAAGGAGGGGCGCTAACCCCGATACGATGAAAACCAACATTCTTGGGGCCTCCCATCTTTTAAAAAGTCGAGCAACTGTAACGTCTTCGGATTATGAAGACATCATTGCTGCTACTGAACCGTCTGACATTATATATATGGACCCGCCATACCAGGGGGTTTGCAGCAATCGTGATTCGAGATATATAAATGGACTGCAATGTGAACGGTTTGTTGAAGCGCTTCACAGACTTAATAATAGAAAGATTTCGTATATTGTAAGTTATGATGGACGGACAGGCTCTAAAGCGTATGGCAAACTTCTGCCTGACTTTCTCAGATTAAAGCATTTAGAAATAGATGCCGGAAGATCATCTCAATCAACGCTGTTAGGACGCGCCGACAATACCATTGAATCTTTATACTTATCTCCTGCTTTGGTGCTGCGTATAGATAACCTGTCTATCAATAAAAGGGAATCCTTCCATCACCAAAATTCATTATTTGAAGCTGCCATATGACCCAGCGCAAATATCCAAGAGAGTTCTTAGCCAGATTAAAAGCAGTTACAAGCAAGCGTCCCAAGACGGTCATCGAACATATTCTGAAACATGGCTTCATCACTACGGAAGACCTTGAAAAGAAATACGGCTATAAACATCCACCAAGAGCAGCACGGGATGTCCGGGAACAGGGCATACCACTCGAAACTTTCAATGTTAAGAATACGGAAGGCCGGACTATAGCTGCATACAGATTCGCTGAGCTTTCCAGCATTAGTCATGATAAGCTCGGAGGGAGAAAGATATTTTCAAAAGAGTTCAAAAATGAACTTATTGAAGATCTTGGCTGTAAGTGTTCCATCTGTCTTGAATTATACGAGGAAAGGTATTTACAAGTTGATCACCGCGTTCCTTACGAAGTTTCAGGAGATTGCAATAACAATGAAAGAAATACTAAAGAGTACATGCTGCTATGCGGTTCCTGTAATCGGGCAAAGTCCTGGTCTTGTGAACACTGTTCCAATTGGCTTGAGGAAAAATCTGCTGCTGTCTGCCAGTCATGTTATTGGGCCTGTCCGAATGATTATAAACACATTGCCCTGAGACGCATTAGAAGGCTTGATATAGTTTGGGCTGAACACGAAGTGGAAATATTTGAGAAATTCAAGGAGCGTGTTGAGAAGATGAAAAAATCAATGCCCACTTATGTAAAGTCTATTATTGAAAATCATCTGAAGGAAAATTAATCGTCCCATCCTTATTGCTGCCACGTGGAAACCAACCCATGCACAACATCATCCTCTGCATAGACATGGATGCCTTCTTTGCCTCGGTGGAGCAGCAGGCGAATCCGAAGCTGCGCGGCAAGCCGATTGCGGTCATCGGCTCCGGCGGCAGGACGGTCGTCACCACACGTTCGTATGAGGCGAGGAAATTCGGCGTTAAGACGGGGATGAATATTTATGAGACGAAGAAGTTGTGTCCGCATATCATCTTTGTTGTTGGAGATAGTGAAAAATATACTCACACCTGCAGGGAGCTTTCCAAAGTTTACAGCAGGTTCACGCCCGATATTGAGGTCTACTCCATTGATGAAGCCTTCCTTGATGTGACGACAACGCATCATCTGTTCGGGGGGGCTGAGGCTATCGGACTTTCAATTAAGGAGGAAGTCAAAAAACAGTTCGGCATCAATTGCACGGTCGGCATCGCCTCGAATATCCTTATGGCAAAACTTGCCAGCGACATTGCAAAGCCGGACGGTTTACGGTGGTTTAAGGAAGAAGATTTTCCGTCCATACTCAAAGATTTGCCTGTGAAAGAATTATGGGGCATCGGTCTGTCAATCGAGCGAAGACTTGCTGAACTTGGCATAAAAACCTGCGGCGAGCTTGGCAGCGCGCCTGCAAGTTTATTGAGAAACAGATTCGGCATTGTCGGGGAGACATTAAAGCTCATGGGGCAGGGGATCTGCCACAGGCCGCTCATCGTCCGGGAAGAAGACCCGAAATCCATCGGTCACAGCATGACATTACCTCAGGATATTTCAAACAGGAAGCAGATAGAGGCGCAGATTTTAAAGTTAAGCGCGATGGTTGGAAGGCGGGCGAGGAAGTACGGCTTTGCAGGGAAGAAGGTCACCCTCACCATACGGTATCCTGATTTTGAGACCTTCACAAAGCAGACTACTCTGTCCGAGCACACAAACATTACCCGTGAAATTTACAACTGCGCATTGGGCATTCTCAATTCCATACGCCTTCGTGATAAGGTCAGGTTGGTCGGCGTCAGCATCTCACAATTAAAAAGGGATGATAATGAGCAGATGGCGTTATTTGATCACAGGGCAAAGGAGAAATCCATCCTCAATGCAGTTGATTCCATCAATGACAAGCACGGGGAGTTCACTGTCACATGGGCGTCTTATCTTGAGCAGGCAAGGCCGCCGGGTGTTATATCTTCGGCGTGGAGGCCATCCGGCGTAAGGAACGTAAATATAAAAAATTGAGAATGGAGATTTGATACGCTCTTTTATTTGTTATCAATATAAAACACAGTGCTGACAGAGGCCTGCAGCTTTATTGTTCCGGCCTCAACAGGAGTGGCGCTTTGGGCCATTACTGTTTCTTCCCGCGCAATACCAAATCTGTATACAGGTCTCGGCATCTCGCTGCTGCATGAGACAGAGGCGTCCTTTGCGCCGGCAATTTTTGTCCCGAGAGAACGTGCAACAACCTCTGCTTCTGACGCGGCCCTTTCTGTCGCCTTTTCAAGCAGACGTTTACAATACTCCCTGTTATCTGAAAGAGTGAAGCTTATATTATCAACCCTGTTTGCGCCTTCTTCTACTGCGCCGTCGATGAACCTGCCAACGTCATTTATTTGTTTTGTCTGAACGGCAACCTGGTTTATCACCTTGTACCCGATGAACTTGTTCTTCCTCGCTGGTTGATCGTATTCATATAACGGCTGGATGGAATATGAGGCGGTCTTTATCGTATCTCCTTCGTCTTTATTTATGAGTTCTTTCATTTTTCTGATCACCTTTTCGGTTATTGTTTTATTATCCTGCGTTGCCCGGGATACAGCAAGTGCTGTGTTCTCGATTGCCAACACTATTTCAGCGTTATCGGGAGGGTAATCTTCCGACGCATTGCCTGTTACGGAAATTGTCCCCTTCCTGGCCTCCTGCGGGTTCTCCGCGAAAACACTATCGGCAACAAACAAAATACAAATCCACACAACCATTGACCCTATAAATTTTCTCCGGTCCATTTCGCCTCCTTTATTTCTTTTTGCTGATGCCCCATCTTTTCCTCTTTTCCCAGAGCGACTTCCTTGTTATGCCGAGCATGTCCGCCAGGGCCTGCTCGCCGTAGCTGGCCTCGTATCGTAAAATAAACTCCTTTGTGTATTCCTCTATCGAGAAGGCCTTTTCGAGGGCCTCGCACGGAAACGGCGATATGTCCTGAAGCGTCTCCGGCAGATGCTCAGGAAGGATAGTGTCGCCGTCCGTGATCAGCACCGCCCTTTCGATTATGTTTTGCAGTTCCCTGACATTGCCGGGCCATAAGTAGTTCGTCAAGAGCGTCTGCGCGGTGGCATTAATGGACTTAATATGTTTGCCGATCTCATTGGAATATTTTTCGAGGAAGTGCCCTGCAAGTACAATTATATCTTCCTTGCGCTCACGCAGAGGCGGCAGCTTCAATGTGACCACATTAATTCTGTAGTAGAGGTCTTCCCTGAAAGTCCCCTCCTTCACCGCCTTCACAATGTCCCTGTTTGTCGCGGTGATGATCCTGATATCGATCTTTCTGCTCTGCACCCCGCCAAGCGGCCTTATCTCAAGGTCGTCAATAACACGGAGGAGTTTCGCCTGCAATGAGAGGTTCAGGTCGCCTATCTCGTCAAGAAACACAGCGCCTCCGTCCGCCTCTTCAAAGAGGCCCCTCTTTGCGCTCACGGCCCCGGTAAAGGCGCCCTTCGTGTATCCGAACAACTCGGACTCCAGGAGGTTGTCAGGAATGGCGCTGCAGTTTATCGGCACAAACGGCTTATCACGCCTTGAGCTGTTGTAGTGCACGGCCCGCGCAAACAGCTCTTTCCCCGTGCCTGTCTCGCCAAGAAGGAGGATGTTGCTCTTGGAGCCGGCGATCTTTTTTACCTCGTCTATAAGAGATGTAATGACCTTGCTTTGTCCAATTATCTTTTCAAAATCATATCTCTCCTCGATCTGCTTTTTCAGAATGAGGTTCTCCGCCCTCAGCGCTTTTTCCTTCAAAGCGTTCCTGATGGTGCTTTTTATTTCTTCATGGATTATAGGTTTCGCAACATAATCATACGCGCCCGCCCTCAACGCGCCTACAGCCGTCTCAAGCGACGCATACGCGGTAATGACGATTACCGCCTGGTCCGCTATTTTCTCCCTCACCCTCCGCACAAGCTCTATGCCGTCAATACCGGGAAGGATGATGTCGGTTATTATGAGGTCGTAACTGCCTTCCTCGATGCTCTTCAGCCCTGATTCAGCGCTGTTGACCGTATCAACCGTATAACCTTCATGCGAGAGCACCCTCTTTAAGGATTCCCGCAGGGTCTCCTCGTCCTCCACTATAAGTATTTTTTCAGCCATGCTTCGGGTCCTTTGTTTTATCTTTAAAGCCCATGATATTAAATAATATACTACAGACTGAAAATCCTTGCCGGGAGTTTTCTTAAAATGTAAAGTATCTGATATGCTGCTTCGTTTGCTCAATAAATTCATATCCGCGCACAAGGAGATCATTTACCGCGAGGCAGCGCTCGTTAAAGGTTTCATGCAGCTTTTGATGAAGCCGGTAAACACCGGAATAAAGTGGTCGAAGGAAGAAAGGAAGCTGCTCATCTCTCACATAAAACATTTGTCCCTCTATGTACCAAAGCTGATAATCTTCCTTTTGCCCGGAGGCGCGCTGATACCTTTTCTTGCGGAGATACTCGACAGGAGAAAAGAAAAAAGAAACACCAAGGCAAAGCAATAGCTTTCAAATTACTCTAAAGGGACCAGTTTGATCTCATAAAGAACAGGCCATAATTTACCCGTAACAAAGAGCCTGTCGCTCACTGCGTCATAGGCAATGCCGTTAAGGACCTTTCTCTTCTGCTCGTCATTGACAGGAGAAAGCCCTTCCAGATTTATTAATCCTGTCACGCGGCCTGTCTCTTGATCGATCTTTACAATAAGGTCCGTCGGCCATATGTTTGCATATATTTCGCCGTTAATATATTCCAGTTCATTGAGCCTGAGTACCGGACCTTTATTGTCATGCGCTTTGATCCGGCGGACTTCTTTAAAGGTCTCCGGGTCAAGAAAATACAGGCACTCTGTCCCGTCGCTCATTATTAACTGCCTGCCGTCATAAGTAAGGCCCCATCCTTCTGTGGGATAGCTGAATTTCTTGTGCAGCTTAAAGCTGTCCTTATCGTAAACAAATCCGACGCGGGACTTCCATGTCAACTGGATGATTTTGTCCCCGTAGACCGTAATGCCTTCACCGAACAGATCGGGTGACAGCTTATGAATTTTAAGAGGCTCCCCGGTTTCAAGTTTTACCTTCCGCAATGAAGACTGTCCGTTCAGCCCCGTCCCTTCATACAAAACACCTTCTTCAAAAACCAGTCCCTGGGTAAATGCCTGCCGGTCATGAGGATAAGTGTTGACGATTTTATAGGTGAAAACAGGAGCGGCTGCCGCGCCCTCCTCTGATTCCGCAAATTTATCGGAATTCAGAAGAATGGAAAGCGCAAAGAATAATACAATACTGAATTTCCTTAAAATCATTTATTATAAATATACCCTATGAGATTAAAAGTCAACATAACTGGACTTGTCCAGGGAGTGGGTTTCAGGCCTTTTGTCTACAGGCTGGCTGAGGAATTGGGATTGAGAGGATATGTGTTAAACGATACAGCCGGCGTACTGATCGAGGCCGAGGGGGAGAAGGGAAGCCTCGATGAGTTCCTCGTCCGTGTGGAAAAAGATAGACCCGCGATCTCAAAGATCTACAGCCTCCGCCATACCTTCCTTGAAGAATCCGGCTTAGAAGAATTCGAGATACGTGAAAGCAAAGAAGAGGGAGGTAAAAGGGCGTTCATCCTTCCCGACATTGCCGTCTGTGATGAATGTCTGAATGAAATTACAAATCCAAAAGACCGCAGGTTCCTCTATCCCTTTACAAACTGCACAAACTGCGGGCCCCGGTTTACCATTATCAACAAACTGCCCTATGACAGAAAAAATACTTCCATGAAAGATTTCAGGATGTGTCTGAAATGTGAGAAGGAATATAACCTCGCCGAGGACAGGAGATTTCACGCCCAGCCTGACGCGTGTCATGAATGCGGGCCGTGGATAAGCCTCTATGACTGCGATGGCGCGTTATTATGTGAAAAAGAAGAGGCGCTTGAAAAGGCCGTAAACCTGGTCCGCAAAGGGCATATCGTTGCCGTTAAAGGCATTGGCGGATATCATCTGATCTGCGACGCAACAAATGAAGACGCTGTCAGCAGGTTGAGACAAAAAAAACACCGGGAGGAAAAGCCCCTTGCTGTAATGTTCCCTGATCTGGATTCAATAAGGAAAGAAGCGCATCTCAACATGCTCGAGGAGCGCGCGGTACAGGCGATAGAGAGGCCGGTTGTAATAGTCAAAAAAAGAGAGGGCACAGCTCTCGCCCGTTCTGTTTCGCCCGGCAACAGCACTGCCGGAGTATTTCTTCCCTATACGCCGCTGCATCATTTAATTTTAAAAAAACTGAAAAAGCCTGTTGTGGCCACAAGCGCCAACACCACGGACGAACCGATTGCAAAAGATCAAGCTGACGCCCTTTCCCGGCTCTCAGCGATAGCCGACTATTTTCTCTCGCATAACAGGGAGATCGTCAGAAGGTGTGATGATTCCGTCGTAAGAATTGTGGCGGAAAGGCAGATGCCGGTAAGGCGTTCAAGAGGTTTTGCGCCTCTGCCTGTAAACGTGCCTTTCAAATTCAATAAACCCGTCCTCGCCCTGGGGCCTTTCATGAACAACACCATCGCGCTGGGCATTGATGACAGGGTGTTTTTGTCCCAGCATATAGGAGACCTCGATACTCCGCTCGCAGTGGAATTTTATGATGAGACGATAAAAGATTTTCTCAGGTTATTTGACGTTAAACCCGAAATAGTTGTTTCGGATCTGCATCCCGGATATTACAGCACAAAATACGGTGAAGCGCATTACGCGGACAGGCTGGTAAAGGTGCAGCACCATTATGCCCACATATTATCGTGCATGGTTGAAAATGAAATACCTGAAGATGCGGAAGTAATAGGTTTCGCGTTTGACGGGACTGGTTACGGGACTGACAAAACCATCTGGGGCGGTGAGGTTTTGATATCTTCATACAGGGGATTTAAGAGGGCGTATCATTTACAACCCTATAAACTTCCGGGCGGGGAGAAGGCTGTTAAAGAGCCTTGCAGGACGGCCCTTTCTCTTTTATACGAGACGTTTGGTGAAAGGACAAAAACTTTTGATTTCATCCCCCTGAGCGAAGAGGAGAGATCGTTCCTGATCAACATGATGGAAAAGGACATTAACTCCCCGCTCACAACAAGCATGGGAAGACTCTTTGACGGGGTTGCCTCTATTGCCGGATTAAAGCACAGGGCATCCTACCACGCCCAGGCCGCTATTGAACTGGAACAGGCGGCTGTGAAATCTGACATAACCGGCTCGTATCCGGTTGTTGTCAAAAACAACATGATTTATCAATTCACTGCCATCGATAGCATAGTCGATGATCTAAAGGCCGGGACCCCTACTGAGGTGATTGCAAAGAAATTCCACAATACGGTCGTCGGGATAATCGTTAACATTTCAGAGTCCGTCAGGGATGAAACCGGCATAACCGCCGTTGCATTATCAGGAGGAGTATTTCAAAACGCGGTGTTGCTTGAAAACACCTTCCGGCGTCTTAAAGAAACCGGGTTCAGGCCGCTGGTCCACCAGCTTGTCCCTCCAAATGACGGCGGCATAGCCCTCGGCCAGGCTGCTTACGGCAGGTCCATATGATTGAAGAACGTGTTGAAACATGGAACCTGAGGGCGTGGCTGTGGGTTTTTTTATGCGCCGCTGGTATCATGGCCACGGTCCCTGTCGCGCGGGGTGTTCAACGGCTTGTTTATAAAACAGCCGGACGGGAGTTTTTTACTTATTCGGTACTTTTTGTTGTCGCGATCGGACTGGCTGCGGTCATCTGTTTTTTTATTTTTAAACTGAAGATAAAAAATGCTTCCCAGTACATTTGGATTTTCGCGTGCGCAGGGCTGTATTCATACTTCACTATACATATACAAAGTCCTGAAGAGGCGGTCCATTTTATTGAATACGGGCTGCTGTCGTATTGCCTGTTCAATGCGCTCAGCTACCGGATCCAAGACCGGACAATATACTTGACCACTGTTTTATGCGTGTTGTTATTTGGCACGGCGGACGAGTTTTTTCAGTGGTTAATACCGCAAAGATTCTGGGATTTCAGGGATGTGGGCTTTAACACCCTTGGAGGAGGGATCTTTCAACTCGCGATGTGGAAAGGGATCAAACCGGGAGTTATCAGTAAGCCTGTAAAGAAACTCTCTGTCAGCCTGCTTGCCGGAATTATAACTATTGACTTAATCATAATCGGCCTCTGTCTTTCCAACACCCCGGATGCTGTAAACTGGTACACGGGGGCCTTTACAGGTTTATCATGGCTTAGGGCTGAAGAGCCTATGATTAAATATAATCACAAACATGCAGGCCCGGGGGGGATCCTTTCTTTTTTTACACCGGGGACCGTATGGTTATTAATTATTGTGCTGTTGTTTGTAGTCTGGACATTTGCTGCATACTGGAAAAAAACAATTGGCCTAAACCGGAGGGAATCTTCAAATGAACATAAAGATTAAAAAGGCATCGGGAATAATTGAGGACTTCAATTCCCAGAAGCTCCTGGAATCCCTGATCAGGTCAGGAGCGGATAGGGAACATGCGGAAGAAGTTATCGAAAGGATGGTCCCGGAAATAACTCCATACACAAGTACGAAAAGGATTTTCAGGCTCGCGCATAAATATCTCAGACAATTCAACCACGCCTCTGTGCTGAGGTACTCGTTAAAAAGGGCCCTCTTCAGGCTTGGCCCTTCAGGCTATCCATTCGAGAAATTTTTTGCCGAACTGTTGAGGCACTACGGATACCACGCGGACGTTAATGTAATAATGGAGGGGCAGTGCGTTAAACACGAAATCGATGTGTTTGCGGAAAGTGAAAAGGAAATCCTTCTTGTGGAATGCAAATACCGCAACACCGCTGAAGGCGCTCCTGATGTAAAGACCACGCTGTATGTTAACTCGCGCTTTCAGGACCTCAAGCCTGTGATCAAAAGCCGATATCCAAACAAGGCCTTTGCCGGATGGCTGGTAACAAATACCCGCTTCACCTCTGATGCCCTTCAGTATTCCCGATGCATCGGCCTCAAGGTAAAAAGCTGGCGGTATCCGGACAACAACAGTCTTGAGAAAATGATCGAGGACAAAAAACTGTACCCCGTAACGGTAATGTCAACCCTGAATTCCGCCCAGATCAGGAGACTGATCGAACATAGGGTTATCCTTATGAAAGACCTTGCACAGATGAAGGCACAGGATATCCAGAAACTGTTATCTGTTAAAGAGAGTAAGGCCTCCATTCTCAAGCAACAAGCAGATGAACTGTGTTTCTGTGGTGATTAACCTTGATTTCCTGCCTCTAAACAACCATTGAAAAATCAATGCTATTTTAAATTCAGATAATACAATAGCCTGTTCAGAAAGTGTCGGGTTTACTTGAAAGTGTCGAGTTTTTTTACGCAATTTAATCTTATCGTAACCCTTTTATTTGTCAGAATATTTTAAGTAAAAGGAAAAATCATGCCATGAATACGTCGGGTATCTTTACATTGTTCCTGGTTATAATTAAAGATAAAATTGAAAACATTCTGTAAAATCAAGCTGTTGTAATTCTGGCAGTGAACTTGCAATGAATTTAGTTAATTACTGACAGAGTAAGGTCGAAATCTCGTCACTGGGAAAAAAAGCTGGAAATTTTCTGTAATACTTTATGCAAACCAATAAAGGAGGTGAAAAGATGAAAAAACTTTTTCTAAGCAGTTTGGTAATGCTCATCTCGCTATCTATCGCGAGCATGGCATTCGCAATTACCTTTAGTGAGGTTCCGTTAGGAACAACAGATCCCACTATAGACGGAGTGAGTTTTTGGGCAGGCGACCCAGTGGTATTATACGACACTTTTGTTGACGATTCATTGTCCTCCGGTAATCCGTATCTTATGAACGGAATTGATGACGGAACAGGAAACAGTCCTGGATCGTATGATACTTTTATCGGTGTCAGCGCTCCTACTGCTACACTGTTCGGTGAAGTATCTTTTGATATTCTGTCAGAGTATCAATTGCCGGGCGGATCCACTCTTTGGTTACAAGGGCTCCTCAGCGGCGCTCCGGTTGAAAGCCTGTCTCTCGTTGTCAATGATAACAGCTATCACAACATGCTGCTTACATTTGCAAGTGGGGCCGACACCCTTTACATCTATGATAATCTCAATGAATTAATGTATGGAGATGCATTCCACATTGACAACTTTAGCAGCACTCCTTACACCGTGCCGCCGCCGCCGTCGGTTCCTGAACCATCAACTCTCATTTTGTTAGCATCCGGTCTTGCAGGTGCATGGTATATGAGAAAGAGAACTTAAAACTGTAAACAAACAACTTAAGACAAAACAAATTAAACTTTCCCTCTCCTTATCAAAAGGGGAGGGAAAACTTTTTACGAAAGGGGGTACGATAAACTATGAAAAAGAAGATAACGTTAAAGTATTTTTTTCTGTCCATCTTCTTGATTATTGGTTGCCTGGCATTGGCCCAGTCAGCCACAGCCGGCCCGTTAATTGTTCGGGTGCAGCCAAGCGGCGAGGCTTTTTCCAATGCATATGTTATTACAGGCGAGGCAAGGACATTATTCGGCAATGTGGAGGGGGGTACGCCTCCATATGACTACAGATGGGAAATAAGCAACGGGACCGACACGGGATTCGTTCTGGTTGGCGACCCGCGTTATATCTCTATTGACGGAGTAGTCTTCGGCAGCGCCGGAGATCAATGGGCGAGATTAACAGTAAGTGATGCAGACGGCAATTCAAGCTCAGCTACTATAGGCCTGAAAGTAATAGCCGCTGCCAGCGATACTTTGAACCGTAAAAAGAATTCGGCAATTGACCGTGGACTCAGATACTTGTACCTGCAGGAGGGGCTCTCAGCCTCAGGCAGTTCCTGGCCGGGCAGTGGATATCCCATTGGGAGTACCGGCATGGCGCTTGTTGCATTAGAGAACCATGGGCACAACCTGCAGTCGCCGGACAGCGACATTTACAAGAAGTCAGTGCAGCAGGGGATACAATATCTCCTTAATAGCGCATACAACGTTCAACTATCAGATCAAGCCTGCATAGGTGATCCTGAGGCCAATGACGGCGATACCGACAACGACGACCTTGGGGTTATTTTTTCTGGTGGCGGACCTGAAATGTACACGGACCCGATTGCGATGCTGGCAATTGTTAACAGTAGTGAGGAGGCATTTGCCAAAGCCCTAACGGTAAATACAACGAGCGGCGATGTTAACGGCATGAACCTCTGGGATGTCATAGTTGACGCCAAAGACTTTCTTGCCTTTGCCCAAGGCGATGCTACGCCTGGTAGCAGCGGCAACAGTTTCACCTGCTCTACGGGAAATACTTATGTGTATATATACACCAATGGCCTTTCCGTAACTGAGCTTGATGCTTACCGCTGGAGTTTTGACACTTCTGTTGATGCTTGTCCGGGAACCTTGACAGTTGACTGGGGTGATGGCACTGCCCCTGAGATATTTGCTGGTATTGACTGGTGCTATTATCCACAGACCGGCGTGCAATACCTTACACATGATTATGCTTCTGCAGGGTCCTATAATGTAACCGTGCGGCACGAAGGTACAGAGCTTTGTACTACACAGATTAATTTAGCTGACGTAGTACAATGCGACGAGACCATGAATTATATTAAAGGCTGGCGCTACGAGAGAAACTACGGTGACAGCGACAACTCCGTTACACAATGGCCCACACTTGCTCTTCAGGAGGCGCGTGACCGCTGGCATATAAATGTCAATCCGAGAGTAAACGAGGAGCTTAATGACTGGCTTCTCTACAGCCAGAATGCAAACGGTGGTTTTGGTTATACGGGCGGGGCTGATTGGGATTGGCTTAACTTCCCCAAGACATCTGCCGGATTGATAATGCTGAAGTACCTTGGCCAGACGCCTGCGGATACGCGCGTTGGCAATGCGCTGGGTTATCTGGATACAGCATGGAGCTGGACATCTACTGATGGAAATTTGGGTAACATCTACGCCATGTATGGCTTTTACAAGGGCATGAAGCTTTTGTCCCTTGCAGACCTCAACGGACGTACTTGGGAAGAGATATATACCGATTATCTTGTTAATAGCCAGTATCCGTGGAACAACGCATGGGGAGACTGCTGCTGGATGGACGAGTCTTTTGCCACCTATACAGCTCTTGCGATCCTCGCACCTGCGGTTGCCGGATTGCCGCCTGTGGCTGACGCAGGAGGTCCCTATCCTGATGTGAACGCCGGTCAGGCAGTCAACCTTGACGGCAGCGGCTCATATCATCAGGACCCTGCAAAAAATCTTGTCAAGTACGAATGGGATTTTGACGCATCAAACGGACTCTGGTGGGAGACAAAACCAGCCCCTGACGCAGGAGAAGGCGCAGTTGGAATAACACCAACAACATCTTACCCTGATGTCGGACAAGATAACACATACACAGTAACATTGCGTGTAACCGATGACAGCAGCCCTGTCCAGACGGACACGGATACTGCAACCGTAACCGTGGCTTCAGGCCAAGTCGCGCCTGTTGCAGTTACCAATGGACCATGGGCCGGTTTGCCGAATGAAGTAATCACATTTGACGGCTCGGCATCCTATGATCCGAATTCCTGCACAACGCCGGGTGATCCTTCCTGTACCGGTGATTCAATAGTGGCTTATGAATGGGACCTGGATGGAGACGGTTTATTCAATGAAGCTAATGGTGAGGACGGCATGCCTGTAGGCGGAAGCATAGTAACAAGAAGCTTCCCCGAGCCGATGTCACATTCAGCAGTGCTTAGGGTATCTGACACACACAACGCAACGGGCGCATCCTCTGATGCACTCAATGTCGTGTCCATTGCGATTGTTTACGGTCAGCAATACGATACCTGTTTCAGACAGAAGCTAAGCAGGTTTGAAGAACGCCTTGGCATAAGGGTCAAATTCAAGAACCTCGGCAACGGCACAGCAGAGAACCTGGTGATGACGCTAATGTCGACGCCGACCAATCTGCAGATACTGCCGGGTAAAAATACCGTAACTCTCGGTAATCTCGCTGCAGGCGAGGAAAAGGCCTCTGCATGTTCACCGGCGGCCTTGAGCGCTGAAATCGAATTGAAGTTCGACAGACGCATTATCCCTACGGGCTCATGGCTCTGGAAGGCGGATTTCGACTTTAACGGTAAGCACTATGTAGTAAACAACATTCCACCGCTTGGACCATAGTAAGTGCAGGCAGTGTTAATGTCTGAGACGCAGTAAAGAGGAGGGGGTATTTAATACCCCCTCCTTTCAATTCGCTACCTCTTCTGAATGTATAAAATTAATTTTTTTGCTAACACAGGGGAAAGTCTGACGATCATCTCTCTTTCATCTTAATAAGGTTTTCTTGAATTGCAAACAGGTTAAGAAATCAATATAATTAAACAGTAAAATAAAAAATGCTATCACTGATAGCAGGAAAGAGGGAAACGAGTATGAAAAATAGCAAGAGATTGTTCTTTCTCCTGTCAGTCGCATTTATCAATGTAATCGTTTTCGGTTATGCGCTCGCACAGGAAACGCCTCAGGAAAAACCGCCGGCACAAAATGTCCCTTTAGAGAAGCCTCCTGTCCAGCCTCCGGTCCCGGCTGTACCTGTTGGCAAACCGCCTGTTCAGAAAGCGCCTCCGGCACAGGTTGTTGAAAAGTTGGCGCCTGGGGTATATCGCATCGGGGAAATACAGATAAACAAAAAAATGCATCTTATTTCTTTCCCGGCCCAGATAAATATGGACAAAGGGCTTCTGGAATATCTTCTTGTTAATACGGGAGGCAAGGTGCATGAAAGCCTGTTCCGGACAAAGGTGCAGCCTTATGACATGCAAATAGCATTTTTGCTCCTTGACTTTGAGGGCACAGAACACCCACTGAAAGAGCAGGGTTCTGCAGAAATTCCCAAAGGCGAGCCTGTGGTAATAAACATAACTTACAACAACAAGGAAAATAAGATGGTCCAGGCAAAAAGCGAGGACTGGATTACTATAAAGAACAAGGATGAACAAAAAAACCCGGCAAACCTGGAATGGGTCTATACCGGTTCTGTTGTTTATAACGGGCAGTTCCTTGCCCAGGTCAGCGGGTCTCTGATTGCCCTCTTTCACGACCCGGCTGCCCTCGTGGACAATGCCTCCCCCGGCGGAGAAAGCGATGAAGTCTGGTTCGTAAAAGAAGGCGTGGTCCCGCCGGTTGGTACCCCGGTTACCATTACTATAAAAGCAAAAACTAAAAAATAATTGTGTATTGAATAAAGGAGGATGGATGAGTAAGGTTGTTAAAACTTTCTTGCTTGCAGCATCTTTGATTTTGCTTCCGATGATCTCAAATGCAGATAACGTGGTTAGTTCATCAAAGACGGATGTTTCTTTAAAAAATGAGGTTGAAAGCGCCATTGGAAAGGGGCTCACATGGCTTGCAGCCCAGCAAAAGCCGGAGGGCTTCTGGTCCCAGCAGGAATTCCCCGCATTGAGCGGTTTAGTGTTGATGTCTTTTCAGGGAGACCCTTCGGGGTATTATAAGAAGAAATACGCAGAGCCGATTAACAAAGGATACGATTATCTCAAACAGGCAGCGAAGCCGGACGGCTCAATATTTATTTCGGAAACTTACAAGAATTACAATACCGCTGTATGCACTACTGCGCTTGTAGTAGCCAACCGTCCTGAGCTTGAAGGAGTTATTAAAAACGCGCGCAGCTTTCTGATACAGAGCCAGCATAACGAAGGCGGTCCGGAGATGGGTGATTCACATTATGACGGCGGCATCGGTTATGGACGCACCGATAAAAACCCCGACCTTTCCAACACAGTCCTCGCGCTGGAGGCACTGTACTACAGCCGTTATCTGAAGGGTGAAAAGGACCCGGACCTCAACTGGGAAGCGGCAAAAAAATTTATAACACGGACCCAGCATCTGCCAGGCTATAACGATGAGAAATGGGCAAGCGACGACTCTTACAACAAAGGCGGATTTGCATACTTCCCCGGAAACAGCAGGGCCGGCGACATGACCCTTCCTGACGGCAAGATTGTTCCCAAGGCATACGGGAGCATGAGCTATGCCGGGCTGCTGAGTTACATCTACGCTCAAATGGACAAGAATGACCCCCGCATCAAGGCGGTATACGAATGGCTTTCAAAAAATTATTCCCTTGACGCCAATCCAGGGGCGGGCAATGACGGGCAGGACGGCCTCTATTATTATTATCACACCATGGCAAAAGGGCTGACCCTGTACGGTGTTGATACGTTGAAATCAGCGGACGGTAAAACAGTCAACTGGCGTGAGGCGCTTGCAAAACGTCTCCTCGACCTGCAAAAGAGCGAGGGTTTCTGGGTCAACGAAAAGAGCGGACGCTGGATGGAGAAAGACCCTGTACTGGTGACTTCATATTCTATTCTGGCATTAGAGATGGTGTGGAGAGGAATGTAGGGATATCGTAATGCGTAATCCGTAATGCGTGATGAATTTCTTGCTGATTACGCATCACGCGTCACGGATTACGGTTTTTAATAAACTATGAGAAAGATCGAGCAGCAATTCACAGTCAATTACCGGTTCCCAGTTATTTTCACCCGTGATGTTTTCAATATTAACAATACCGCGTTGTGTGATGTCCTTAAGGGCCCCGGGGAAAAGAAGAACAGGATACTGATCGTCATTGACTCTAATGTATCTGAGGCGATGCCCGGTCTGATAGAGAAGCTCGAAAAGTATTCAAAACACAACGACAGCTTCATGGAATTTGTTGCATCCCCTTTTATCATCAGGGGAGGAGAGGCCTGCAAAAAAGATTCTACAGAAGTTGACAAGTTGCACGGTTTGATAGATAAGCACCACCTGTGCAGGCATTCTTTCGTGCTTGTAATCGGAGGCGGGGCCGTACTTGATGCTGCCGGATACTCCGCCGCAACCGCCCACAGAGGCATCCGTCTTATCAGGATGCCGACCACAACGCTTGCACAGAATGACGCAGGCGTGGGCGTGAAGAACGGCATTAACGCCTTCTGCAGAAAAAACTTTCTCGGCACCTTTGCGCCGCCGTTTGCAATTATCA
Organism: Nitrospirota bacterium; assembly: GCA_016214845.1. Taxonomy (NCBI): domain Bacteria; kingdom Pseudomonadati; phylum Nitrospirota; species Nitrospirota bacterium. Next base: position 67,518 of record JACRMS010000019.1, read on the forward strand.
ACGACTTTGATTTTCTGGCCACCCTTCCTGAAAGGGAATTGAGGTCGGGTATTTCTGAAGCTGTAAAAGTGGCCCTCATCAAGGACAGGGCCTTCTTTGACCTTCTCTATAATGAACGGCAGAAACTTGCCGTCTTTGCACCTGATGTCATGGAAAAAATGATCATCAGGTGCGCGGAGCTTCATATTGAACATATCGGAATGAGCGGCGACCCGTTTGAATACGGCTCGTCCCGCCCCCTTGATTTCGGCCACTGGTCCGCCCACAAGATCGAAGAGCTGACCGGAGGCAAGATACAGCACGGCGAGGCAGTGGCGATAGGCATTGCCCTTGATTCTCTTTACTCTCACCACACCGGGCTCATCAGCGAGATTGAGCTGCACAAAATATTTTCAGCCCTGGAAGATATAGGCTTTGACCTTTATCACTGGTCCCTCAGCTGGATAGACATAAACAGCGCCCTCAAAGAATTCCAGGAGCATCTCGGCGGTGAGCTTACCATCCCTATGCTGAAAGGCATCGGAGGCAGGATCGAGGTCCACGAGATAGATACCGTTCTGCTGAAAAAATGTGTTAATATCCTTGCTGAAAGAAGCAGGGAAAAGGAGAGTAAAAATGACTATGGAAAATTCCCCGATGCCGGCGAAACAGGCATTAGAACTATACTTCCTTGACAACCGCGCAAGACTTCTTGAGATCGCTTCATTCCTCGACCGCCTTGACAGGTACAAAGACTCCGCCGCAGCAAAAGACGATTTCCGCTACAAGTCTTTCATAAAGGCATTGAAGCTCATCATCGGCACGGAGAAAGACCGCACTATAAATGTCCAGCTGCTCTTCAGCGATCTGACCGCGGAACCCATAGAGAGCGCAGCCGGGCTGAAGGCATTCGGCGCCTGGGAGGGGACCTTCAGTGAAGGTAATTGACCCACACATCCACATGGTCTCAAGGACCACCGACGATTACCTGGCGCTTGCGATCAACGGGATACATACAATAACAGAGCCCGCATTCTGGGCGGGATTTGACAGGAGGGGCGTTGACGGCTTTCATGATTATTTCCACCACCTCACAGTTACAGAACCGGCGAGGGCCGCAAGATTCAATATAAAGCATTACTGCTGGATTGGTTTAAATTCCAAAGAAGCTGAGAACCAGAAACTGGCCGAGGAAGTATTGCGCATTATTCCTGAATACCTTGACAGGCCTACTGTGCTGGGTCTTGGAGAGATCGGGCTCAACAAAAACAGCCGCAACGAAATCAATGTACTTGAAAGGCAGTTGGAAATAGCCGCTAAAAGAAACGAGCTGGTCCTTATTCACACTCCTCATCTTGAAGACAAGCTCAAGGGCACGCGCATCATCATGGACATGATACTAAATGAAAAGAGGATCAAACCTTCACGGGTGCTGATCGATCATGCGGAAGAGCACACTATCGGGGAAATAAAGGAGAAGGGCTTCTGGTTCGGCCTTACCCTTTACCCGAACTCAAAAGGCAGTCCCGAAAGGGCCGTGGACGCGGTGGAGGCTTACGGCTCCGATAATATCTGCATCAACTCATCAGCCGACTGGAGCGTCAGCGACCCTCTTGCCACCGTGAAATGCGCAAATGAAATGCGCAGGCGCGGACATCCTGAAACATTAATCCAGAAAGTATTCTACGAAAACCCGAAAGCCTTCCTCAGCCAGTGCCCGAAGTTCAAGGCTGGATGATCACCTACTGCACAAACATTCATCCGGGCGAAAGCTGGGATGAGACGTTATTAAGCCTGCGCACACATGTTCTTGAAGTAAAAAAAGCTGTGTCGCCTGACAGGCCATTTCCCATAGGCCTGCGTCTTTCAAATCTTGCATCAACTGAAATAGACGAAAACGCATCAGCATCTTTTCTTGAATGGTGTCAGCAGCAGGATTGCTACGTTGCAACGATAAACGGATTCCCCTACGGTTCATTTCATTCCTCAATCATAAAAGAAAAAGTCTATCTCCCTGACTGGCGGGACAGAAAACGCGTCGGGTATACGAAAAGGCTCGCGGGTTTATTGGATGCCTGGATGCCCGCAGGCAAGGCAGGCTCGATCTCAACGGTGCCTGTCGGATTTAAAAAGCATGTGGCGGACGAGGACTGCAATCTCATCAGGCGAAATTTGATAGCCGTTCTTGAACACCTCGACAGACTGAAACAGAGAAGCGGTAAAGAGATCATCCTGTCTCTTGAACCGGAGCCGGGATGTGTGCTGGAGACAACGGAAGACGTGGTCAGTTTTTTCGGGCAGATGAATTTTCCCGGTCAATTGAAAGGAAATATCGGGGTCTGTCTTGACTGCTGTCACCACGCAGTCGAATTTGAAGAAGCTTCAAGATCTCTTTCCCGGATCGATGATTCAGGCATAAGGATCGGCAAGGTCCAGGTGTCGTCAGCTCTGCGATTAATAAAACCGCATAGAGAAACGCTGGACAAGTTTGCGGAGCCGTGCTATCTTCATCAAACAGTGATTCAGAAACGGGATGGTACGCTGGTACGCTACAATGACCTTTCGGACGCGTTACACGATTATCAGGAAAATGCGGAAGATGAGTGGAGAATTCATTTTCACGTGCCTGTCTTTCTTGACAAGGCTGACTCATATGGCACGACAAGAGATTTTACGGAGGAGGTTATTTCTCTTCTAAATAAGAACAACCTGCTTGAGGTTGAAACATACACATGGAATGTCCTTCCCGCTGAATTGCAGACGGAGACAGTTACTCAATCAATAATCCGGGAGATACTCTGGGTGAAAGCACAGATAGATGAGTAGCCACAGATTTACACAGATTGACGCAGATCTTTTTTATGGATAATTATAAATGTCATTCCCGCGGTCTTTTGAGCGGGAATCCAGACAATTAAAGAACTGGATGCCCGATTAAGAACCTCGGGCATGACGCCTAATTTATGAGTTAGTATTAAAATTTAATCTGTGTAAACTGCGAAATCTGTGGATATTATTATGAAACGCACCGTTGTCATTAATGTTGTCGGGCTGACCCGCTCGCTTATCGGCGGGCATACACCGAATTTGCGCTCTCTGCTTTCAAACAGCGCGAACATAAAAACAATTACCCCTGCTGTCACCTGCTCCGTTCAATCGACATATTTAACAGGCAAGCTTCCCTCAGAGCACGGCATTGTCGGGAACGGCTGGTACTTCCGCGACCTCTCTGAGGTATTGTTCTGGCGTCAGTCCAACAGGCTTGTGCAGTCAGAGAAGATATGGCATGTCGCAAAGAGGCGCGACCCTACTTTTACCTGCGCGAATAATTTCTGGTGGTACAACATGGTGACTGACGCGGACTGGGCAGTGACGCCGCGGCCGTTGTATTGCGCTGATGGATTAAAACTCCCTGACTGCTATTCCATTCCTCCTGAGCTGCGCGACAAATTCAACAGGGAGTTCGGACAATTCCCGCTCTTCCAATTCTGGGGCCCGGCAACCTCTATTGTGGCGAGCGAATGGATCGGAAAGGCCGCGATGGCAATTGAAGATATGTATAAGCCAACGCTCAATCTTGTTTATCTGCCTCATCTCGATTACATCCTTCAGAAAGTTGGCCCTGACGGAGATATTAAAAAAGACCTTGCCGGGATCGATGCCCTCTGCGGAAGGCTCATCAACTTCTTTCGAGATAGAGGATGCAGGGTTGTTGTTCTTTCCGAATATGGAATAACACCTGTGAAGAACGCGATCCACCCGAACAGGGTATTGAGGAACGCAGGCTATCTTTCCCTCAAGGTTGACCTGGGCCGTGAATATATTGACTTCGGCGCCTGCCGCGCCTTTGCAGTCTCAGACCATCAAATAGCACATGTTTATATTCAAAACAAATCTGACGTCCCAACCGTGAAAGAGTTGTTTGAAAATTCACGAGGGGTCGAGCGCGTACTGGATGAGGAAGGCAAAAGAGCATTCGGGCTCGATCACGAGAGGTCGGGCGAATTGGTCCTCATCTCAAAAAGCGACAGTTGGTTCACCTATTATTACTGGGACGATGATGCAAAGGCGCCTGATTACGCAAGGACCGTAAACATCCATTCAAAGCCCGGATATGACCCGTGTGAGCTTTTTATTGATCCCGCAATTAAATTTCCGAAATTAAAGATCGGCTTGACGCTCGCGAAAAAGGCCCTCGGCTTCCGCTATCTCATGGACGTGATACCTCTTGACGCAGGCCTTGTCAAAGGCTCTCACGGCAGGGTGACCGGCAATGATGACGAGGGGCCTGTCTTTATGACCACCGAACCAAAGCTTCTCAATTCACAAACCGTAAAAGCACGGGATGTCTTTGACTTGCTGTTGGGGCATGTCTTTAAAGACTAATTAAAAAAGCCAGGGGCATGGAGCAAAGAGCATAGGGTTACTGCAAATTCTCTCACAATATACTCATTGAAAATGTTATAATTTCGGGTCACGTTTTTAATAATTCACTTATGAATTCTGTCTTATATTTTCACCTGTTTTAAGAAGGAGACTACATGGCAAGACTTACAATAAATATTGAAGAAGAGATGAAGACTTCCTACCTTGATTACGCGATGAGCGTGATCGTGGGCAGGGCGCTTCCTGACGTCAGGGACGGCCTGAAGCCCGTTCAGCGCAGGATAATGTATGCGATGTTGAGGGAAGGGCTTTTACCGACAAAAAAATATTCCAAATGCGCCGGCGTCGTCGGCGAGGTCCTGAAGAAATACCACCCGCACGGCGATTCCGCGGTTTATGACGCGCTCGTGCGCCTTGCCCAGGATTTTAATATGCGTTATCCGCTCGTGGACGGCCAGGGGAATTTCGGCTCCATTGACGGCGACCCTGCCGCGGCGTACCGTTATACGGAATCACGCCTTACGAAACTTGCCGAAGAGCTGCTCGTTGATATCGATAAAGAGACAGTGGATTTTACGCCGAATTTTGACGAGACCACGGAAGAGCCTATTGTCCTCCCTTCAAAGGTCCCGAATCTTATTATCAACGGGTCAGCGGGCATAGCTGTCGGCATGGCTACAAACATCCCTCCCCATAACCTCGGAGAGATCATTGACGGGCTTGTGATGATGATAGAAAACCCCGAGGTCACTGTTAAAGAACTAATGAAAAAGATTAAAGGCCCCGACTTTCCGACAGGCAGCACTATTCACGGGAGAAAGGGGATCATTGACGCTTACCATACGGGCCGGGGACATTTAAAGATACGGGCCAAAGTGGAAATTGAACCCCAAAAGGGGGACAGGGAGAGCATCATTATTTCAGAGCTGCCTTATCAGGTCAACAAGGCAAGGCTCATTGAAAAGATTGCCGAGCTTGTGCGTGAAAAGAAGATCGAAGGGCTCTCTGATCTCCGTGATGAATCCGACAGGGAAGGCATAAGGGTCGTCATGGAGGTCAAGCGCGGCGAGATCGCGCAGGTGGTGCTGAACCAGCTTTATAAACACACCCCGATGGAGACCACCTTCGGCATCATCATGCTCTCGATCGTCAACGGCCAGCCAAAGGTCCTGAACCTCGCCCAGATGCTTTCTTATTTCCTCCAGCACCGGCGTGATGTCATTGTCAGGAGGACGAAGTTTGAACTGCGCAAGGCCGAAGAGAAGGCCCATATCCTTGAAGGACTCAAGATCGCGCTAGATAATCTTGACGCGATCATTTCCTTGATCCGCAAATCAAAGACGCCCGATGAGGCGCTTGAGGGTTTGATGAGCAAATTTCCCCTGTCAAAGATCCAGGCACAGGCCATCCTCGATATGAGGCTGCAAAGACTTACCGGCCTTGAAAGGGACAAAATAATCCAGGATTATCTCGATACGATCAGGGAGATCGAACGCCTTAAGGCGATCCTCGCAAGCCCCACGCTTGTAGACAATATCATCAAAGACGACCTCCTTGAGATAAAGAAAAAATACGCGGACAAGAGGCGCACTGTAATCGCGGAGGAGGCAGAGGAGATAACCCTTGAAGACCTCATTCAGGAAGAGGAGATGGTGGTCACCATTTCTCATAACGGCTATATCAAGCGGAACCCCCTCACGCAGTACAGGAGCCAGAGGAGGGGCGGAAAGGGGTCGATGGGCATGGAGACGAGGGAAGAGGATTTTGTGGAACGCCTCTTTACCGCGTCAACGCACGACCATGTGCTCTTCTTCACAAACTTCGGACGGCTTTACTGGCTTAAGGTTTATCAGATCCCTGAGATGGGTAGGGCCGCCAAGGGAAAGGCAATTGTAAATCTTTTACAGTTATCGCAATATGAAAAAATATCCGCTGTCTTTGCAATAAAGGAATTCACGGAAGGGTCTTCCCTTTTCATGGCAACCAAAAAGGGAGTTGTCAAAAAAACATCCCTTGCCGCATACAGCAATCCCCGGACAAAAGGCATAAACGCAATTAAACTTGATGAGGATGATGAGCTCATTGGCGTGCGGATGACAGACGGTAAAAAAGATATTAATCTCAGCACCAGGAATGGCCTGTCAATAAGATTTAACGAAGACAACGTAAGGGAGATGGGCAGGGTCGCTCACGGTGTCAGGGGAATGAGATTAAAACAGGATGATGAGGTTGTCTCTGTTGATATCCTTGATGACGATACAACGCTTCTGACGGTCACGGAAAAAGGTTACGGAAAAAGGACCAAGGCTGAAGAATACCGCTTGCAGAGCAGGGGCGGTAAAGGCATATTCACGATAAAGGTAACACCCAAGAACGGCAAGGTCGTCGGGGTGCTTCAGGTGACAAGCGATGATGAGATAATCATCATTGCAAGCAGCGGTAAACTGATCCGCATAAAGGCATCAAATATCTCCACCATCGGAAGGGCCACCCAGGGAGTAAGGCTCATAGACCTCGCAGAAGACGACAAGGTCGTCAGCGTAGCGCGTTTCGCCGAACAGGACGAGGAAGAAGCAAACGGCGAAAATTTATTTAAGGAATAAACAGGAAAATAGTAACGGGTGACGCGTAACGAGTAACGGGAAGAAAAAGTCTTTACCCGTCACTTGTTACGCGTTACTGTTTTTTAGCTCTTAAACGTAAAATACACCGCGCCTAAAATGCAGAGAAAGGCGTAGAAGTAGTCGGTCTTCCACGGTTGTTTCATGTAGAACAACGCGAAGGGGATGAAGATGCAGATCGTGATTATCTCCTGCATGATCTTTAATTGAGGAAGACTCATGCTTGTATATCCTATCCTGTTTGCCGGCACCTGCAGCAGGTATTCAAATAATGCCACAAGCCAGCTTAACAGCGCCGCAAAATACCAGGGCTTCGTATTCAGGTGCTTCAAATGACCGTACCACGCAAAGGTCATAAAAACATTTGATAAGGACAACAGGATAATTGTTATGAACGCGGGTCTCATAAAATGAGTTTAATAAAACGGCGGAAGGATTGTAAACAGAGCAGAAAGCAAAACAGGCGCAGACTGATGCCTGCGCCTGTTTGTTTATAGAAAAAACTAAACCGCTTTTATTAACTGAGGTGCTTGTTGACCAGCTTGGTCATCTCGAACATCGTGACTGTCTTTTTCCCGCCAAATACTGCCTTCAGATTATCATCAGCATTGATGTTTCTCCTGTTGACAGAATCCTGGAGTTTGTTCTTCTTGATGTACGCCCAGAGTTTCTTGGTGACCTCGGTCCTTGGTATAGGCTTGCTTCCGACAACTGCCGCAAGGGCGTCGCTGATCTTCATGGGTTTCATGAATGCAGGGTTCGGCGCTCTCTTCTTCTTAACGGTCTTCTTTGCTGCAGGTTTTTTCTTGGCGGGTTTCTTTGCTGCAGGTTTTTTTACGGCTTTCTTTTTTGCTGCCATCCTTACCTCCTCCTATATTAGGGTTATAGTTTTTTATTTCTATGCATAATAATCTGCACTTTTTTGAAATTTTTTTCAATCATTTTTTTTATTGTATCGTCTCACTGAAAACTTTCAGTGGTTATTCTAATCTAAGACATATGATTTTTGGAAGAGGAAAAATAGGACCCCCGCGACTAATCCTTCACTGGAAAAGCATGGTATGATTACATTTGAGCGATGCGCTGACTTGCTCCTCTTCCGCTCTTTTGCTCTTCTGTTCTTTTGCACTTCCGTTCTTTTCCGGTTGCAGACCCGGTTATTCTGTGAGATAATTTTGACAGGATAAAAGCCGTTAACGGGTTTTTTTATTACTGCAATTGGAGGTCCTCATGATTTCTCTTGATGTCAACGGGAAAATATATAACATTGACGTAAGCCCCGATACGCCCCTGTTGTGGGTGATCCGGGAGCATCTTGAGCTGCACGGCACAAAGTTCGGCTGCGGCATGGCGCAGTGCGGCGCATGTACGGTCCATATCGACGGCAAGGCAAGAAGGTCATGCCAGACGCGGGTGAAGGACGCGGCGGGCAAGAAGATCACCACCATTGAAGGTATACCCGAAGAGCATCCAGTGATAAAGGCGTGGGTTGAGGACGAGGTGCCGCAGTGCGGATACTGCCAGCCCGGACAGATAATGTCGGCTGTCGCATTGCTGAAAGAAAACCCTGAACCCACTGACAATGATATTGATAATGCAATGACAGGGAATCTATGCCGCTGCGGTACTTATCAAAGGATCCGCCGCTCCATCCATCGCGCATCAAAGATGATGGCGGAAGGAGGCAAGTCATGAGCGTGATCATCAACATAAGCAGGAGGGACTTTTTGAAAACAGGCGCATTAATAGGAAGTGGATTTGTGCTCGGAGTATTTCCCCGTCATGAGGAAGCCTCGGGTGAGGGTGCAAAGCTCTTTGCACCCAATGCATTCATCAGGATCGGCACGGATGATATTGTGACCATAATCGTCAACAAGTCGGAGATGGGGCAGGGTGTTTATACTTCATTGCCCATGATGGTGGCGGAGGAGCTTGAGGCTGACTGGACAAAGGTCCGCATTGAGCCCGCGCCGGTTGATCCCGCATACAATCATACAGTCTGGGGTATTCAGGGCACAGGCGGCAGCACCAGTGTCGGGACAACATGGGACCAGCTTCACAAGGCGGGCGCTGCAGCGCGGATGATGCTGATACAGGCGGCAGCGGAGATGTGGAATGTTGACCCGTTTACCTGCAAGGCGGAGAACGGTCTTGTCATTCATCCCGGATCAAACAGGCAGTTGTCTTTCGGCAAGCTTGCGGAAAAGGCTTCACAGATGAGCGTGCCTCAGGAAGTCAAGTTGAAAAACCCGGCGGAATATAAGCTCATCGGCAAACCGGTAAAGCGTCTTGACACGCCTGAGAAGGTAACGGGAAAGGCGGTCTTCGGAATAGACGTGAAAGTCCCTGACATGCTCACTGCTGTTGTTGTGCGCTGCCCTGTCTTTGGCGGCAAGGTAAAAAGTTTCAATGACAGGAAAGCCAAAGCGGTTTCAGGCGTTAAATCAGTTGTGCAGATTCCTTCAGGGGTTGCGGTGGTCGCGGAAAACTTCTGGGCCGCCAAACAGGGACGCGACGCTCTTGAGATCAAATGGGACGAGGGGCAGCTTGCTGATTTCGACACTATGAAACAGAGAAAGCAATACGCCGGGCTCGTAAAGACACCCGGTGCAGTCGCAAGAAAAGAGGGCTCACCGGATGAGGCGCTTGAAAAGGCAGTGAAGAAGATAAGCGCGGAATATGAAGTCCCCTATCTGGCGCACGCCACTATGGAGCCTTTGAACGCGGCAATTGATCTGCATGGCGACAGTTGCGATATCTGGACGGGCACCCAGTTTCAGACAAATGACAGAAATTCAGCCGCGGCTATTCTTGGATTGAAGCCTGAGAAGGTAAACCTCCACACAACTTTTCTGGGAGGCGGTTTCGGACGCCGCGCAAATCCTCATTCGGATTTTGTGTCCGAGGCGGCAGAGGTGGCAAAGGCAGTGAAGAAGTCCGTCAAGGTAATGTGGACGCGTGAAGATGACATAAGAGGAGGCTACTACCGCCCGATGTGGTATGACCGGATCTCCGCGGGCCTTGATGAAAATGGAAAAGCGACCGCCTGGAAGCACACGATCGCAGGGCAGTCCATCATCACGGGAACAGCCTTTGAAAAGATGCTTGTTAAAGAAGGCATAGACGAAACGTCTGTTGAAGGAGCAAAAGACATCCCTTATGACATTCCGAATATCCTCGTTGATCTCCATTCACCGGCGTATCCAATTACAGTTCAGTGGTGGCGGTCTGTCGGCCATTCACATACGGGATTTGTCGTTGAGACCTTTATCGATGAGCTTGCCTTTGCGGCAGGCAAAGATCCTTATGAATTCCGCAGGAGTCTGATTTCAAAAGACCCAAGGCGCAAGGCGCTCCTTGAGCTTGTCGCGGAGAAGGCCGGCTGGGGAAGTCCGCTGCCCGCTGGACAAGGGCGCGGCATTGCCGTGCATAAATCTTTCGGAAGTTATGTCGCGCAGGTTGCGGAGGTCTCGGTGGGCAAAGACGGCGAGGTGAAAGTGCATAAAGTAGTGTGCGCTGTTGATTGCGGAAAGATCGTAAACCCCGACACCATCGAGGCGCAGATGGAATCGGGCATCGTCTTCGGACTTTCAGCAGCGCTATTCAGCGAGATCACGTTTAAGAAAGGACGCGTGATACAGGGCAATTTTAACAATTACAAACTCATGCGCATGAGAAATATGCCGGTTGTGGAGGTCCACATCATGCCGAGTCAGGAGAAATCCGGTGGCGTTGGAGAACCCGGGGTGCCGCCCATTGCCGCAGCGGTGTCGAATGCGCTTTTTACAATTACCGGTAAACGCATTCATCGTCTGCCGATACGGGCAGAGGATGTGAAGGCATAGAATACTGATTATGAGCAGGCATGGTTAAAAAACATCTTGAACGCGATAATTTTTTGAAATTGCCTGCCTGAAGATGTCATTCCCGCTTGCCGGGAATCTTCTTTAGAAGGGATTCAGTGCAGCCATCTATGACCGGCTAAGGTATCGCACAATATATTTTTTAACCATGCCTGCTCATAAATACAAATCAGGAGTATTTGGATATGGAAATTTATGAAGAGATAATCAGGTTGAAAAATGAGGGAAGGGCGTGCGTTGTTGCGACTATAGTGCAGTGCATCGGCTCATCGCCTCAGAGGGAAGGGGCCAAGATGCTCGTTCGGGACGACGGCTCCATTATGGGGACCCTTGGAGGCGGATGCATCGAAGCGGAAGTAGTGCAGGCTTCATTGATGGCGCTGAAAAACGGCGCTCCGCAGACCATCCCGTTTGAGCTCACTGAAAAACACGGGGGCCTTGTCTGCGGGGGGAAGGTCCTTGTCTTTATTGAACCGGTCATACGCGAGCCGCGTCTCGTGATACTTGGCGCGGGACATGTGGGGAAGGCGCTTTCGGCAGTGGCAAGGTTTTCAGGTTTTCATGTAACGGTCAGTGATGACAGGGAAGAACACGCAAACAGGAAAAACGTCCCCCATGCGCATGATATTGTCGTTCATGAATTCGGTAGCATATTCGCCAAACTCGATAATGATAAAAATACATACATTGTGATCGCTACAAGGGGACACAATCACGACCTCGATGCATTGAGGGCCGCGCTAAAAACAGAGGCATGTTATGTAGGGCTGCTTGGCAGCAGGCGTAAAAAGGCACTGCTTTTCAAAACACTCCGGGATGAAGGACATTCGGAAGAAGCAGTGAGCAGGATCATTACTCCCGTTGGACTCTCCATCGGTTCTGTGACGCCTGAGGAGATAGCTATAAGCATTATGGCGCAGATCATTCAGCACAGGAGGGAAAATGCCCTATCAGGTCTCAGCGATCTGTCTTGCAGCAGGCTCATCAAAGAGGATGGGCCAATCGAAACAACTCCTTCCACTTAAAGATAAGCCGATGATAAGGCACTGTCTCGACGCCCTGATATCATCAGGAATAAAAGATATCGTCGTAGTGCTTGGCAGCGGGGATATGCGCACGGTCATGGCGGTGAAGGGACTCCCGGTGTATATCGTGTTCAATAATGTTCCAGAAAGCGATATGGCTGGATCCGTGAGGACCGGCCTGAAGTCGGTACTGAATTCATCTACCGGCGTACTGATAAGCCTTGCGGACCAGCCGCTTGTTTCGGTCGAGACGATAAAAACCCTTGTCGCCCATCACGAAGAGGGACCGGACAAGATCCTGATCCCGCAATATGAAACAAAGAAAGGCCACCCCGTGCTCTTGCCGAAAAATCTGCTGGAAGATATTTTCCCCGACGGCACACTGAGAGATATTATCAGAAAGCATTCCGACAGAGTCATCCTTGTCCCGGTAACTGATGAAGGTGTAATTATTGATGTTGATACAACGGAAGATTACAACAGGATACTAAAGATCGTAACGAATGAACCTGGTCTGCCGTAAAATATCACTTTGTTACACGTCTCCACTTCGGCTTTTTCGAGAATTGCATCTCCGTGCTGCCTGAGAAAATCAGGTCTTCCTGCGGTCTATGACGTAGCGGCTTTCGTTGGATCTCTTGGCAAGCTTTTTCAGTTCGGCTGCCACTTCCGCAACCTTCCCGTGATGCCGGATTTTCGGTGAATCAGCCTGGACCACGCCGATAGCTATTCCCAATAAGGGGAACTTCTGTTCATGGCCCTTTCTGTCTTTGGCGATATAATAGCTTTTTTCTTTTTCCTCGCATCCGAAAAGGTCGGAGATAATGATGTTGAAGTTGGCTATGATCGTTTTGCAGATCCCCTCGGCATGGTCAAATGGCACTATAAATACAAAATCATCACCCCCGATATGGCCCGCGAACCCTCCGCTTTCCCTGACCGCGTTTGACATTATCCTTGCAACCATCCTTATTACCTCATCGCCCCGGCTGAACCCGTAAGTATCATTGAACGGCTTGAAGTTGTTTATGTCCGCGTAGCAGACCGCCATCGGTTTGCCCAGCGCTTTTTCTATCTCCTGGTGGATGGATGTGTTGCCGGGAAGTTTTGTGAGCGGGTTATTGTCAAATATTCTCTGTATCCTGTGCGCCGCAAGTGAGATGCGGCTGAAAAGCTCCGGGTATTTAACAGGAAGGGTGATAAAATCATCGAGTGGATAATTCTCCCAGTTGAATGATTCACTCGTGTTCTCGCCGACCAATCCTATAACAGGGATCGTACTGAAATAATTGTCTTTCCTTAATTCAGTGACAAATTTCAGGGGCTCCAGATCAGGCATTGACAGGTCAACGATCATGACATCAGGGGGGTCTGAGTAGATAAAGCCCAGCTCCGTATAGATGTTTGAAAAAGTAGTGACGTGAAAGTCCCTGTTCAGCAGCCGGGGCCTGATTTGAGCGCACAGCTCGTGGTTCTTTGAGACCAATGCTACCTTACGCCTGGGGCTCACTCTTGGCCTGGATCTCCAAACTGAAATTTTTCGCTTCGATCAACTGGTCTTCAAAATCCTCTATGATATCTTTCAAAATCTCTTCATTTAAACCGAGCCTCTCCCACGCGACCGGCTGGATGCGCGGTACGAAGCCGTCCCCGCTGTAACCGAAGCCGCTGGCCTTGACGAGGACATCGGCGATATGCACGACCGCGGTCTTCACCTGCTGCGCGGATGATTTTTCAACATTATGGTGAAACGCGATCGGCTCTATGAGCTTTTCAGGCATGTTCCAGGTCCTTGCAAGCCACTGCCCGATCTCCGCGTGGTCGATCTCAAGCAGTTGCCGTTCGGCCTCTATCATTGAGAGTTCTTTTTCCTTGATCAGGGACAGGAGGTCATCGTACTCCTTTTCGAGCCTTATTTTTATGATCACCTTTCCGATGTCGTGCAAAAGAGCTGCAGTGGAAATCTCTTCCCATTCAGGGAGATTCAGTCTTCTCGCGATAATATTGGCGGCAACAGCGGTCCCCAGGGAATGCTCCCAGAGCCCTAAAATATTCTTTTCCATCATTTCAAAGATGGAACTGCTGATCGCAAGGCTTTTCACGACGTTTACCCCAAGCAGAATCAGCGCCTTGGAAACGGTCGAGATGCGGCCCGAGAAACCGTAAAAGGGAGAGTTGACGAGCTTTAAGACCTTCGCGGAGAGCACCTGGTCGGATGAGACAACCCTTGCCATTTCATTGACCGATACCTTGCCGTCCTCCGCAAGCGCTGTCAGTTTTGTAATAATGCCGGGGAGGGTCGGAAGTGATCGGGTGTCCTTTATGATGCGGCCTATCTCGGTCCTTCTATCCTGCATCCTCTTCTCCCATGGATTCAATGATATGCTGCCTGTAGAGTTCTTTTAATTTATCCATTAACGGATCGCCCGCGACCTTGCTGAAACGTATCTCCAGCGCTTTCAACATATCACCGGTAGTATTTTCGCCTTCGATCTTAATTGGGTGTCCCTCAACAAACACGGCCTGAATGCCCATCCTGTCCAAGCGGGCAATCAATGCTTCGGTCAGGGCGATCCCCTTGCCGCATACCGGCGGGCTTGAAGGGTCGTCATCAATCTTTCTGACATCTCTTGCCAGTACCATTGCGGGCGCGGCGAGGGAAAGAGGAATCTTCTGCATAAAAAATCTCCTGCTTCTTTTATCGGATTTGCAGGCAATAGACTTTAATAATTTCGGGGTTACTCTTTTTCATTGTCCAATATCCATTGGACAGCGCGGGTCAGGTCTTTTGCAACGTATGCGGCGCAGGTGCTTTCAGGCTGTGAAGGTGATAATAAAATTCCCCTGGCCCCGATTTTCCAGGCTAACTGCACGTCCAACTCCTTGTCCCCGATCACATAGGAAGACCTTAGAGTTGTCCCGTGCCTGAGCCTTGCCATAAGGGGCATCATCGGCTCAGGTTTCCTGCAGGGGCAATGCTGATCAGGATGATGAGGGCAGTAGTAGAAATTATCTATCCCAAGCTCCTTTTGCAGGAAGGCGCTTAATTCAATCACAAATTTTTCATCTACAATTCCCCTAACAATCCCCGACTGATTGGTTACGCCGATCAGTTTAAAGCCGGAGTCTTTCAATTTCTGCAAACTCTCTTTCGCATCAGGGGAAATTACCACCTCATCAAAGCTGTTTAAATAATTCTTGTCTTCAATGATTGTTCCATCGCGGTCAAGAAAGACGGCGCTGCGCATCGGGAGGACTTCTTTTAATGAGGCGAATACGTCATCTGCGGAAATCTCCGCCATGCACTTCAGATGTCCTTCAGGACATTCTCTTTCCATGCAAGGTGAGCAAGAAAGGTCTTTTACAATAATCCTGTGTCCCTCCCCGAAAGGGCCGGTTGTCATTTTGTTAGTTGACCCGAATATTGCGACAACCGGAACAAAAAGAGCGGCGGCCATGTGCATGGGGCCTGAGTCATTGGTTATGAATGCATCACATTCTGAGATTAATGAGGCGAGCTGCCGCAAGGTGGTTTTTCCCGCCATGTTGAGTAAGGACGATTTGCGAATCGCCCCTACAGATGAAACAATCTCATCCGCAATCTCAACCTCTGATTTACTGCCGAATATTATGACCCTTCCGTTTACTTCATCAATGGTCCTGCGTATCACCTCCGCGAATCTTTCAGGCATCCACCTTTTTGCAGAGCCGTAAGTTGCGCCGGGATTAATGCCGATTAAAAGCCGGGGATTGGGGGTTGGGGATTGGGGATTAAAAAACACATCTCTCGCCCATTGTCTTTCTTCATCGGAGAGATAAATGTAAGGATGTGTCTCTTTTGTTTCAATGCCGATGGCTTTAAGAATGTTCAGATAGTAGTAGACCTGATGCTGTGAGAGGATGTCTATTGTTACGGGTATGGCCTTTGTCAGAAGGAACCCGCGGCCGTCCCTTTTGTAGCCTATCCGTTTAGGTATTCCCGCAAGCCAGGTAATTAAAGCGGCGTCAAATGCATTTTGAAAAAGTATCGCGATATCGAATCTTTCCTGCCGCAGTCGTTTAGCCAGCTTTAATTTTCCCGCGATGCCTTTATAACCTTCATCGTAGAGAATGACCTCATTGATGTCAGGATTCTCTTTATATATCTCGGAGACCCACGGCTTGACGAGCAGGCTTATGCGGGCATCAGGATATGCGCGGCGTATGGCCCTGATAGAAGGGGTGGTGAGGACCGCGTCCCCGATCCAGTTTACCCCGCGTATCAAAATTTTCATGCTACTAATATATCATCTTCGGCGTTTGAAGTTACAACGGCTTGAAATTTCCGGACAGGATACATAATAATTACTGCACGGGATTTAAGAGGGGACAGGCTTGAATCCGCATTTAATAACCAAAAAACCACGGGGGGACAAATCATGTCAAAAAGCATTGTTGTATTCGCACTGGCAGTGTCTGTTCTTGCATCATATTTTACGCCCGCAGCCGCTTATTCATATTACGGTGAATGGGAAGCGGCGGCAACCTTAAGTGTCGCGCGCTATCAATTCACAGGCGGCGTTATTAACGGGAAGATTTATGTTTTCGGGGGGAGAGGTTCATCAAATCTCAGATCGGTAGAAATGTATAATCCTGAAACTGATAAATGGAGTTCCCAGGAGAGCAATCAAACTGCCGTTGCAGAACTGTCCGGCGCGGTGGTGAATGATAAGCTTTATGTCTTTGGCGCGCTCAGCGGAAGCCCTTCCGCAATTCTTAACTTTGTTCAAGAGTACGATCCTGCAACCGATGCCTGGACTTTGAAAGCGGCTAAACCTGCTGCCGTGTCCTCAGCCCCGGCAGTTGTCTACAAAGGAGAGATCTATCTCTTCGGCGGGAAAAGCAATACTGTTCCTGAAACTTATTCTGATGTGGTAGAGGCTTACAATCCTTCCACGGACACATGGCGTCTTGTTGCTCACATGCCGATGCTTATAAATAATATGGCGGTTTCAGTCGCGGGACCAAAAGCTTACCTTATCGGGGGCATTGATCACATTAGCAATAACGCAGTGGTTGAGGTCATTGCCTATGATTTCGATTCAGACACCTGGACTACTTCAGGCATGGGAGCGCTATCTTTACCGCGAGGATTTCCATGCAGCAGCTCTGCGCCGGTCCTCGACGGGAAAATACATCTCATCGGCGGCTGGACCGCCGCAAAGTGGACTGGCCTGGCCGGTGCGGATATTGTGCCAACCGGCGATTTTCAAATATATGATACGGCAACTAACACATTCAGCACTGAAATCCCTCTGCCTTACCCTACTGTCGATCATATGGCCGTGTTTTTAAATAATGCATTTTATGTAATCGGCGGTAAAGCAAAGGACATTGAGATTAATCGGACCAACTCAGTCTGGAAACTCGATCTGCCATGTAATGACAAAGACGGCGACGGATACGGTGATCCTGGAGGGGACAATTGCGTTAACGGCCCTACCGTTGACTGTAATGACAATGACCCGGAAATCAGCCCGGCGGCAAAAGAAGGCCCGTTTGGTAATGCAACATGCAGTGATTCAATTGACAATAATTGTGACGGCGTGACAGATGAAAGCGATTTGGGCTGCGCAGAGGTTACTGGCAATGAAAGTCCCGGTGATGCCGGGGAAACTGCGGGCACCGGAGAAAGCACAAGCGGCAAAGACGGAAGAAGTGCTCCTAATGAAGGCCCCGGTGATTGTTTTATAGCCACGGCAGCCTATGGCAGTTACCTTGCTGATGAAGTGATGGAGTTGCGAGAGTTCAGGGACAAACACCTTTTGACAAATCCGCTTGGGCGGGCCTTTGTGATAGATTTCTATTACAGATATTCCCCGCCCGCTGCGGATTATATTTCACAGCATAAATCATTAAAGGCGGTCACGAGAGTGATGCTCACACCGGTTGTTTATTCAATCAAATACCCGTTTTTAACAGCAAGCATTTTGACAATATGCGGATTAGCGACGTTCAGGAGACACAGAAAAAACCAAGGGTGAACAATGACTCAAAGTAGGTTATAATAATACAAGCTTTTCAAAAGCAGCATGTCATGAATGACGAAAAGACCAGAGAGCAACTCGAAAAAGAATTAGCAGGAATGCGCAGGCGCATTTCCGAGCTTGAAAGCGACCACAGGCGCGCCGATCAACTTATCCTCCAGTCAATACTGAATTGGGAGGAGACCTTCAACAACATCACCGACATGATCACCATCCATGACAAAGACTACAACATCATCCACGCCAACAAAGCGGCGGAGAAAATCCTCGGTCTGTCTTTCTTAAACGGCGCAAAGGCAAAATGCTATAAACATTACCACGGTGAAGGCTCGCCCCCAACAGGCTGCCCCAGCTGCCAATGCCTAAAGACAGGAGAGCCTGTTATCTTTGAAAGATATGAGCCCCATCTAAAAAGGTACGTTGAGATAAGGGCCATGCCGCAGTTCGATAACAGTAATCAACTCATTGGCCTGATCCATATTGTCAGGGACATCACTGAAAGAAAACAGATGGAAGAGGCGCTGCGAAGGGCGCATGACGAATTAGAGATGCGCGTCAATGAGCGGACAGCGGAGCTGATGAACGCCTCATCGGAGATAATGACGGCCAATGAAGAGATGCTGAATGAGATCGCGGTCCGAGTGAAGGTCGAAAAAGCTTTGCGCGAGAGCGAGAGTAAATTCAAAAAACTCTCGCAGGAATTCAACGTCCTCCTGGACGCTATCCCGGACAATATCGTCCTGCTTTCACCCGAGCTGAAAATAATGTGGGCCAACAAAGCCGCCTCCTCGGAGCTTAGCTATGACAAATCTCATTCACGCAGGCAGTACTGTTACAGGATGTGTTCCAATTTCTCATCCAACCAGAAGAGCTGTCCCACGCTGATGAGTTTTATAACCGGCAGGGAAGAGAACGGCCAGGTATCATCTCCGGACGGAAGGTTTTTAGACGTCAGGGCCTTTCCGATTGCGGACGAGTCGGGAAAGGTAAAAAGCGTTATTGAGGTTGCAAGAGATATAACCGTCAGGGTGCGCATGGAAGAAGAGTCCCGGCTGATCCAGGCAAAGCTTATCCACGCCAACAAGATGACGTCGCTTGGCACACTCGTCTCAGGCGTGGCGCATGAGATAAATAACCCCAACACATTTATCAAATCCAACGCGCAGTTCATTGCCAAGACATGGAAGGACGTAGGCCGAGTCCTTGAGAAATTCTCCAAAAAGAACGGAGATTTTCTTGCGGCGGGACTGCCTTATTCCGAGGTGCAAAGGCTCATGCCCGAGGTGATCAAAGGGATCGATGACGGCTCCGTAAGAATACAGGAGATAGTGAACAACCTGAGAAATTTTGCCAAACCCGAAAAGGCAAACCTGGACGGGAAGGTCAATGTTAATGACATTGTGGTTGCGGCCAAGACCATTCTCAATAATCACATCAATAAGTGCACGGCAAAGTTTCAATTGATCTGCGGCAAGAATATCCCGTCGGTCAGAGGCAGCTCCCAGCAGATAGAACAGGTAGTAATTAATCTTATAATGAACTCGCTGGAATCACTGAAAGACAAGAGCTGCGGGGTCCGCGTGTCCACCTCTTACAATAAAAAATCGAAGTATGTAATAATCAGGGTCAAAGACGAGGGCGTGGGAATGACGAGAGATACCCTTGAGCGCATCACCGAGCCTTTCTTTACCACCAAGCTAGAAAGGGGAGGCACGGGATTGGGGCTTTCGATCTCATATGCCATTATCAAAGAGCACAGAGGGACGCTGGAATTTGAATCCGAATACAGGAAGGGCACAACTGCAACCGTCAAGCTTCCCGTGTATAATATAAGACAAAAAACAAAACCCGTCAGCGCTTAGCCGTAAGCCATCAACAGGCTTAGCATTAACTGAGCGCTGATCTCTGAAGTCTGATTGCAAAAGGTGTAAGAATGAATAACTCAACTTCACCGATACTTCTGGTAGACGACGAGCAGCAAATACTGTTCGGCTACAGCCTTATGCTCAGAAGCGCCGGGATTGAAAATATCCTGACGGTCAAAGACAGCCGCAAGGTCCTCCCTCTCCTCGCAAAACAAAATGTCGCGGCGATAGTCCTTGATCTGGTCATGCCGCACGTCTCAGGCATGGACCTGCTCTCTAAGATAAAACTGGAATTCCCCCATATCCCCATCATTGTCATGACCGCGATCAATGAACTGGAAAAGGCCGTGGAATGCATGAAGGCCGGGGCTGCGGATTATCTCGTCAAGCCCGTGGAGGAAAGCAGGTTTTTGTCCAGCCTGGAGAAGGTGCTTGAAATGGGCAACCTCATGAATGAGATATCCTCCCTCAAAAAACATCTTCTCACCGGGGAGCTGGAGCACCAGGAGTCGTTTGCGCCCGTCATTACGAAGAGCAAAAAGATGCTTGCAGTTTTTCATTACATAGAGGCGATAGCAAAGTCCCAGAAGCCCGTTCTCATTACCGGGGAGACCGGTGTGGGCAAAGAGCTCATCGCAAGAATCATACATGAGGTGAGCGGGCTGAAGGGGGCTCACATCGCGGTCAACGTAGCAGGACTTGACGATACGATGTTCTCGGATACATTGTTCGGCCATAAAAAAGGCGCCTTCACCGGCGCTGAAAAGGACAGGGAGGGGTTGATCGTCCGGGCGTCCGGAGGCACCCTGATGCTTGATGAAATAGGAGACCTGAATAAATCTTCTCAGGTAAAACTCCTGCGCCTTCTTGAGGAAAAGATCTACTATCCGCTCGGCTCCGATATGCCTGAAAAAAGCAACGCACGCGTCATCGGCTGCTCCAATCAGGACCTTGAGAAACAGATAGAGGAGGGACAGTTCCGTAAGGACCTGTACTACCGGCTCTGCTCCCATAATATTCAGATCCCTCCGCTTCGCGAGCGGCTTCAGGATATCCCTTTGCTGCTTGACCACTTCCTTGAGGAGTCATCGAAGTCCCTGAAGAAAAAAAGGCCCGAGGTCTCGCCGGAGTTGATAACCCTGCTGTCCAACTATAATTTCCCCGGCAATGTCAGGGAGCTCCAGGCAATGGTCCATGACGCGGTGGCGCAGCATGAATCAGGAAAACTCTCTCTTGAGAGCTTTAAGGGTTTTATGAAAAAGAAGGGCATATCTTCCCAGTCCCGCCTTATGCCTCTTGATGGAGACACTGTTTCCATGTTTGAGATCTTCGGACATTTCCCGACCTTAAAGGAAGTCGAAGACTATGTAATATCCGAGGCGATGAAATGCGCCCACAGCAACCAGGGAGGCGCGGCCTCACTCCTGGGCATAACCCGCCAGGCCCTTAACCAGCGGCTGAAAAAGAAAAACCATTCAGCATAAGTTTTCCAGTTTCGCAATGCGTGACAGGAGCCTGTTATATATGTTGCGATAAAAGGATGGTTTCAATCCACGCGCCCGCGCGGGGCGCGACGCGCGGCGATCCGCAAGCAGGTATCGTCAGAAGGTTTCAATCCACGCGCCCGCGCGGGGCGCGACGTTGTCTTAACTATCGACAACACTGCGCTGTGTGGTTTCAATCCACGCGCCCGCGCGGGGCGCGACCTTGGAATAGCTCCGCCGTCTCTTTGTAATATTGTGTTTCAATCCACGCGCCCGCGCGGGGCGCGACAAAAAATCGGAGCGAATGGTTTTAAAGTATCGAGTTTCAATCCACGCGCCCGCGCGGGGCGCGACGAGCGTTTGTAAAAATAACACTTCCAAGCGGAAATGTTTCAATCCACGCGCCCGCGCGGGGCGCGACGGCCGGGATATTAGCCGGTTATCACGGCGGCTACGTTTCAATCCACGCGCCCGCGCGGGGCGCGACGCAAGTCTCAAAAAGATAGGGAAGTCCTATCTTGTTTCAATCCACGCGCCCGCGCGGGGCGCGACCCAGAGATAGCAAAGGCACTTGGAGACGCTTTTGGTTTCAATCCACGCGCCCGCGCGGGGCGCGACTCGCTAAAGACCGTAAAAACGGCACATATGATAAGTTTCAATCCACGCGCCCGCGCGGGGCGCGACTCGCTAAAGACCGTAAAAACGGCACATATGATAAGTTTCAATCCACGCGCCCGCGCGGGGCGCGACAATTGACAATCCCCGCTCAACTATGATATAAGAGTTTCAATCCACGCGCCCGCGCGGGGCGCGACTCTTACATTAACCCATGCCTAATATGACAATTGTTTCAATCCACGCGCCCGCGCGGGGCGCGACAAAAAGGGAGGGAAGACGAAATGACGAACAATGGGTTTCAATCCACGCGCCCGCGCGGGGCGCGACCAATAAACCTAACCCTTTAATTTTATTGATAGTCGTTTCAATCCACGCGCCCGCGCGGGGCGCGACTAAGAAACTCAACATCCTGCAACCCAAACGTATCAGTTTCAATCCACGCGCCCGCGCGGGGCGCGACTGTTCTTTTACAACTCTACGAAATTAATAATCAAATCATTAGCTATTTGCGAACCTACTGTTTTTATTCCCGCAAACATCTTGTTGTCAAGGATCATTTTACAGACTGTTATATTTTATAAACCAAATTTTACTTATGCGAACCCATGCGGAAATGTATGTAAGCATGAGGTTCGCAGATAAAAGAAACCACTGAGGGCACAGAGATGTTTTCTATCATTAATAAATCTCCTGTGTAACTATTTCTTCTCTCACTATCAATATGTTCCTCCGTGATCTCTGTGGTTAATTATTTTTTCAAATAATCAATGGCCCATCCTGCTCTATCCCGGCCTTTGCTCCTACGTGCTCAACACGATGCTTCCAGTTGGAGCCGAGATAATAAAACCTCAGGCTGTCCGTCTCAGGATCAATCTCTGAAATCAATCTCTCTTTCAGCATCGTCCACTGAGCCGGATCGACAATACATTCAAATACGGAGTACTGGACCCTCTGCCCGAAATCCTGACAGGCACGTGCCACCCGGCGCAAGCGGCGCTGTCCGCGTTTTTCCGTTGCGACATCATAGCTCACAAGCACAAACATTTTCCCTCCAACTAAGGCACAGAGGCACAAAGGCACTAAGTAAAAAGGAGAAGAAGGTGTAAACTTTAATCAAGTGCACGAAATCTTTTTTTCATCTTTCCTTTGTGCCTTTGCCCCTTTGTACCTAAGTAATTACCCTACTTTTTTAATTAAGCTACACAGCATTCTTTCTATCTCCCTACTCTGTTCATAAATCTTTTCAAAAGTATCTTTTGATAGATACCCTAAATTCAAGCAAATCTCCAGTTGAGTTTGTAATTCATATAAAGAGCCAATTGCTATCTGTAAAAAACGAGAGTAATCGTTTGTAGAATGTCTGCCATATCCTTCTGCAATATTGCTTGGTATTGATACTGCACTCCTTCTTATTTGCGATACCAATCCATAGAGTTCTTCTTTAGGGAACAATCTTGTTATCGAATAAACTTCGGTTACCAATGCCATCGATTTTTGCCATACAAAAAGGTCCCTATAGTTTCTCATTTCCTCTCGCTTGCCCTCTTTCTTTGTGCCTTTGTCCCTTCTTTATTCCCTCTGTGGTATATTTTTGATTCTTACTTCCATACAAACGGCGGATATGCGTCCATGTCGCCGCGCAGATACCTTGCCATGAGCAATGCCTGCGTGTGAAACAGCAGTCCGATTGTGACCTTCTCTTTCAGGAAAGGATGCATTATCTCATCTTGCTTACGTGTCTGGTATGTAACCAGCACGGTCTTTCTTGTATCGTCGTCCATCAACACAGCCCCTGACTCTTTCCTGTCAAATCCCTTGCCCTGCACCTGGCAAAGATTTATCAATGAAAGAGTGAGGCGGTCTGCAAGGAACGGCCTGAATTCCTCCATCATATCCAGAGCAAGTCCGTATCTGCCGGGACGGTCCCTGTGCAGAAATCCCACGGCCGGATCAAGCCCTACAGTTTCTAAGGCAGAGCGGATGTCGTGCATTACAATCGTATACAAAAACGACAGCAGGCAATTTACATTGTCCAGCGGCGGACGGCGGTTGCGTTCGCAAAATTTGAAATCCTCTTTCTGCGCTGTGATCAAATGATCAAATACGCCGAAATAAGTATTTGCCGATTCACCTTCGATTCCTCGCAGGACTTCCAAATCTGACTCCTTCTGCAATCCTCTCAAAGCGCTGTCGAATTTATTGACCGCCCTTGTGATTTCGCCGGTATCAATCTTTTCAGGATGATCGCGCAATACACGCGAAAGAACTGTGCGGCAGTTGGCGATCTTACCGGTCAATATTGCCTTTGCAATTTCTACTGATGATTTGCAATCATCTGCGCGGCGGTACTGTTCACGTCTGAGCAAAACATTGCCTGACACCGGCCCCTGGACCTTTGCAAGGAACCTACCGTTCTCCGTGAGAAAACTGATTGCCACTCCATTCTCAGCGCAGAAGCCCATGAGAAACGGACTGCATGATACCTGTCCAAAACACACAATCCCGCCAAGCGTATGAACAGGCACACGCAGGCGGACTTCGTCATCTGCCTTGACGACTACAGTTTCACCTTCTTTAAGTAAGTACGATCCCTGCGTTGTGATAAATAATGTGTTGAGATGTTTTTTCATTCTTCGATCATCCTCGCCAAATAATTACACGCCTTCTTACTCACCTTCGGCAAGCATAGCTCAACCAGCGAACACTTCCTGCACTTTGCCGAATAAACAGGCGAAGGAGTAATGCCGGATGCAATAAACTCATGTAATCGCATCGCCGCGTCCTCCGTCTCCTTCCTCAATGTGCTGTCAAATTTCACATCATATCTGTGGCGCGTCTGACCGTAAAATAAAGCACCCTCCGGTATCTCAACGTCCATCATCTCCTCAAGGCAAATCGCCTGAGCGCAAAGCTGGATCTTATCACAGTCATCCAGCTTGGGCTTGCCGCGCTTATACTCCACTGGAAAAGGCCGCCATGTCCTGTCGTCTCTTTTGTGAAACTCCACCACATCAGCCTTGCCGATTAATCCAAGCCGGAGAGAACGCATCGGCACGCCATACTCAATGCGAATCTTCCCTCTTGATTCACGATTTGCGGTATCAACTTTCTCATGCATGATCTTTCCTTCAGCAGTCAGTACGTTTTCAGACCACAACTGCTCAATATGGATCAACGCGCACTGCCGCTCGCAGAAGACAAGATGCTGCAAAGCAGAAAGCTGAATTAAGTCTTCTTCTGAAAAAGCATAGGTCTTATGAGTTGTATAAGACATATACGACCTATTTCTTTATTCTGCGCGCCTGCGAACGCGCAGAATAAAGCCTCTCCGTAAAACCACCCTCTTTCAAAAAATCTTTCTCCAAAGCTCTCAACTGCTGGTCCAGTAGGTAGTTTGTCTGATGGACCAGGCAGATAAGAGTATTCGCCGCCATTTCCGGCGAATACTCGATAGAAGTCTTATAGGTCATATAAGACCTATTCTTGCTGTGCGCGAGCTTGCGCACAACAAGCGCTTGCTCATGCTCTTTCCCCCAGAGCGACAGCCCTCGCTGCCGCAAGAAATCCTCATAATCGAGCAGCAGTTCTTCAAGGCTCGCTCTCGCTACGCCGATTAGTTTCAGCTCGGTTTTCTTGGATGTGCCTGACGCCATACTGCCCTCGGCGATGTTCTGTTTGCTGCTTCTCGCCGCCTGCACCATCTGGTCATGAGTGCGTGAACGGCGGTCAATGAAGCGGTCACAGAATACTACCGTGGCGTCATAAACAATCTCCGACATTTTGTAAGACTGGAGATCGCGGTAGCCGCCATGCGGCGGGATGAGTTGCGGGATATTTTTCTGGTTAGTCATTTGGTGTTGTCCCCTCTTTCTTTATTAGATTGTCTTTAAAACACCTTCTCTTCCGGCCATTCTTGAACATCAATCCCCGACGTAAGATTGTTCCTATCTACAGTAATCGTATAATCATCTTTCCCTCTCGGCAGTTCTGCATTTTTCGTAACTTTCACACGCTCAAACAGTCTGCCTGACAGTTCTTTACCTAAATGATGGTTGTGATTAAATATGACCAGCTTTCTTGGGTTCATTTCTCCTCTGGCAGCCGCATGGTCATTTTCAAAAGCATTTATAAGAGACTCCCATAGAAGTTTTAGATCATCCTGGGAAAATCCGGTCTTTTTTGCATCAACAGCAGAAATAAATCCATGCATGCGGTAAAGTGCATAAGGGACAGTAGCTTTTCTTCCGAAGGTCGATGCAAATTCACGGTCATTTTTAAGCTGGTCATCTCTTTCTTTCTCAGTAGTAACGCAACACCTCGTTATGGAATGTTCAGCCTGATAAATGCGATCTTCTGACCGCGCAAAGGTAAATTGCACGGGACCCCGGACAGTGCCAGCCCCTCTTACTTTATCTTTCTTTTGTTTCTTACCTTTAGCTGCATCATCTCCTTCTTCTTCGGCGGCTTCACCGCTTTCTTTCTCCCCTGTGCTTAACACCGCGCCAAATGTCCTGATATCCCAATAATCATCACAGAGTTTTGTACGCTTCTCAGATGCTGTGTTGCCTGGGGCCTTTCCGATGATTGCATTTAAATAACTATCCGCGCTATTGATATCTCTTTGTCTGATGAAAATGTCATAACGCTTTTCAGGAATGGTTTTCCCATCTTCATCTTTTACCTTTTTTAAAGCAACATAATTCCTGACCTTCCTCTTAATACAAACATCTGTAACCAATCCATGCTGATCCTCTGCATCTGCCCTGGGCAAGTTGACCTGATCGGGGTCGCCATTGGGATTGCCGTCTTTTACATCAAAGAAAAAAACAAAATCATACCGACTCTTTACTATCTCGCTCATGTTATTTCTCCTCCTTGTTTTCTTTTGATTTATTCCCGCTAAATTGTAATTGCCTCTGATGATAATATCCGATTGCAAATTGGCCTTGTTGCTCCAGTGAAAAAGTAGCCGGGAAGCTATGAATATCAACATCTTTACATAACGCCTGACACTCCTTGTCCAAAGTAACAGCAAGCCCGGGTTTTTCGCTTTTCAACTTGGTGAAATGCTTTGAATTCAGGTTGAATAATCTCCCGAATGCGGATGCGGGCGAGGTCATGGCGTATGTAAAATACCTCTCCCGGATTCCGGCGTTCACATTCCCTAAAGCAGCATATTGGATACTCTCCAGTTTTGCAAAAATCTGCCCGCAGACATAGGCCACCGGCCTATCGCCCTCTTGAATCATTTCTGTAATCATAAAATCACCCCCTTTATTGTGTCTGTTTAAAATGAGTTTGATTAAAGCCGCCCGTTCAGCAGTGACCCCGTCTAAACGTGCGCGCTGAAGAACCTTTGTCAATATCCATAACGGCGGCGATGTATTCTTTAATGCCGTGTTCCATAAATGAGCAGCCACTCTTGCCAATGATGTATCGTCTTTATCGTTTTTACCGTCCTTGTTTTTCCTCTGACAGCTTCGTGCCAGTTCATACAGCCGGGCATAATGTGTTTGAGTCTTCTTGAAATCCTTGTCGTATTCGTCAATTGCAATATCCTGAAACCACTTCGCTATGGATTTTCGAAAATCAAACAGGCTCGTTTCAATCCAGTCACGTACAGCAATACGCGCCGCAGAGCCTGAAAGCGTACATGAATAAAACTGGTCAGCTTCAAGATAACGGCTGTCTCTTTCTGTACCGGATGCCACTGATTCAATCAGCCTCGCTACATCATCAGAATTGGGCTCTTCAAGGTAGTCTATTTCTTCCAGTTTCTCATTCTTTCGAGTCCAGAACACCATCGCCGTGTCCGACCCGAAATTCTTACGATTTGTATAGCGAAACTCTTTTTTCCCTTTACCTTTCTTGTTTTTTGGAGGAGCTTCGTAGTCGTTTTTTAAAAGCCAGTTCAATCCTTCAACATAAGTCTTGGCGCAGTTGGCACATATAGCTGAATTTTCGTTACCCTCTAACCCATATGACTCAAATGCCGTATCATTATAAGAAACAAGGGCGCTTCCACTTGACTTTCCATCTGGAACTTTCTTAATCATGCCGTGCGGCTCATCTTCAACCGGATAGTCACTCTTGCTGCAAACAGAACAGTTCTTCTTGGGGACATCTTTCTTAATTGTTTCATATTCTGCAATCATTTTCTGTCTAACTTCGTGTTTTTCATGAATGCGAATGTCCTCCGTTTGAATTCGAAATCCTATATTGCCCTTTCTGTTTTTCTCATCAGGTATTTGTATAGTGAATTCTTGCATCGCCTTTTCGATACCGTTCTTTCTATTCTCTCCATAGAAACTTAGAACCGGTTTCAAGTCTGCCAATTCGCCATACTGTTTAAGTTTATCCAAAAACAACTGATACTTCTTTGATGAGTTAGCTCCATAACAAAGCAATTCTTCTGCTTTGTCCAGTAATAAACGAGCCTTGCCTTTCTTTGAGTTTAGAGTTTCAGTTATCGTCATCTTCTTTTCAAACAGCACGAATTTGCAAAAATTTCCATTGTCATCAATGACAAGATCAATCGAAACAGGTTCTTCTTTGAGTGCAACATGATTCCATTCTCCATATTTTTGCTCACAGACTGGCTTTCCAAACTCGCTCAACTCTTTAATCATAATGACGCCTCTCTTTCTTCCCGCTGATTAAACTCGTAGATCAAGGCAGAGGTTTCACTGTCTGTGGGCGGTTGGACATGACTGGACTGCATCATCTTGTCATTTTCAGGAACTTCGCAGTTCAAAACGCCGTTTCGTACAGCTACATCATGGAAGAACAAGGGTTCCGGTTTGCCATTGTTATAGAATATGTCGAACAGCATGCTGCCAACAGGAATTGTTTCATTTATCGGTTGCTCAATCCCATCCGGCTCCATAAACTCGGCGGAGAACTCACGCACACCAAGATACGGCCTGCGCCAACACTGGCCTCTTTTAACACGGCGGATAAACATTCCGTCATTATCAGCGTCAACTCCTTTTCTTCCAATATATTTTTCAGGCCTGTTTCTATCAGATGCTTGCTTTTGATAAATTGACGCCTCAATGATGTAAGCCACTTCCCTTAAAACCACGCTGTTACGTTGAACTCGGTTCTTCGGCTTCCCAGAATCAAGAACTTCATCAACAACGATCGGGGTCACGTTCTGTTTGAACTTTATTTCGTTGCGCTTGATTGTGGCAAATCGAACAGGTTTCAAGACAATTATTCTCCTGACATACCACTGAAATTCCGGCTTCCACAAGATAGAATCAAGAATACCCCTCGCTGCCGATGGCGTCATGCATGGATATGTCATGCGTTCAACCTTCAAATCCGGTCTTGTGAAACACGCGAAATCGCCCTTTACTTTGACCTTTACAACTCGATCATCGAGCATATACACCTCCTGATTAAAGAATCAATTTATCAGTATCTATTGGCGCTACGGAAATACCTGTTTCACTGTCATAGTTCCCGTACCACACCTTAAAACCTTGCGGCATTGTTTTACACATAGAACCATTCTGGAAAATGAAATGCCTGTACACCTGTACCGTATACATTTGCATTTTCCGGTAGTCGTCTCTTGATAAGAACTCCTTGTATTCGAGTGAATGTAACAACTGCCTGCTCTCATCGCTGTAGTTATAGACAAACAATCCTTCGGTGGCATTCTCAATTATATGATAAGCATCGTTTACAGTTTCAAAATTAAATTGCCTTCTTGCTTCGTTTATATTGTACTTGTCAGGGTCAACATAGAGCCGTACTACTTGAGCATAATATTCATTAAACATCCTATGGCCATGTAATTGGTTTATGTCTTGTTTAATCAGCTCTTCTGCATGGCCTGCGCAGGCGGCGTATGTTTTATTCGGCATACCGCTGTCCTGCAACTTAAACAGAAATACTTTTCCACCCAACTCACCTAAACTTCCTTCACGATTGCAACGGCCTGCTGATTGAATAACAGCTTCAAGCGGCGCCATAGCACGAAATACCACAGGAAAATCAAAATCAACACCCGCTTCAATAAGCTGAGTGGAAACCACCAATATTTTCTTCTTTGCGTCCAGTGCATCTCTGACTTTTTTAATCACAGCTTTTCGATGCGAGGGACACATCGACGTTGATAAATGATATTTCTCTTTCCAATTCCCCTGTTCCTGAGTGCAATTATAAAACTCTAACACAGCCTTCTTCGTGTTGAATATTACAAGAGTAGAGTCACCTGTTTGTACAATAGCCTTAAGCAACCTGTTGTAATCAATCGGTATTAAATCGTTCAACAAGTTATACTCAACGCGCTTTGTTTTGTCATAAAGTGCAGCAGGGTCGTCAATTAGAGGACAAATTTCACTTATGCCGTCAAAGCCTTGTCTCTTTTCAAAAGCAGGTTGCGTAGCTGTGCAGAATAGAAAAGAAGTCTTCATAACGGCTTGAACATCTTTAAGCATTTGGAGTGTCGGCAATATTACTTCTTTTGGAATTGCCTGAACCTCGTCAAATATCACGACAGATTCCGCTATATTATGAACCTTGCGGCATTGGGACGGTCTGTTGCTGAACAGCGATTCAAAGAATTGAACGGTTGTCGTTACAATAACGGGATAATCCCAATTCTCACATGCAAGTTTTTTACGTTCCTCGATGGGAGAACAACTGCCCATCAAATTATGACCGTTGTGGTCATTCTCATTGTAGGCAGAATGATGCTCAAGTACCAATTCCTCGCCAAAAATGCTTTTCAGAATCTGGGCAGTCTGATCTATGATGTTTATGTAAGGAAGGACTATTATTATTCGCTTCAACACATTCTTTTTTGCATGGCGTAACGCCCATGCCATAGAAGTCAGTGTCTTACCCATGCCGGTTGGAAGAGCTAATGAATAAAATCCGCACGGCATATCCGCTTTCTGAATGGCCTGATTACGGGCGTCATTTCTCAATTGATTGATTTCACCATCTATTGACTTCTTTAAGAATTCCTCTTCAAGTTTGCTTATCATCGTGTCCGTCGACAAGACAGCGCCGACACGCATATCAAACTTGCCCTGATCAAAATGCTCTTCCGTTGAGAGCCAATCGCTGTCGGTAAGTGCGCTAAAAAGATATCTGATAAAAATTTCACGCTGTGACTTACCAGTAAACGACAATGAATCAGGATTCTTAATATCTGCCTCATTAACCCCTGCATCATCCAGAAAATTTCTTGTAATATTTTCAAAGCCAGAGACTTCGCCCCGCTTGAACGGTTCCGTATCACTCTTCCATGCCGAATTGTCTGGCAACCCCTTATGATGCCCGTCAATCGCAATTGACGCCTCAATAATTCTATGGAGTCGAGCATACCCGGCACCCCACGCTGCATGAGGAACGCTTCCTCGCTTTCCTCCGTTTTCAAGATAATTCTGAAAGTCAGGCTGATATTTGCCGAAGTCATGGAGTAAGCCTGCTATCTTAAAAATTTCTTTGTAGTCAACTTTACGTGCAAAGGATTCCGCGAACTTCGCCGTTTGGCGCAGATGTTTTAATAAACTATGTTTTTCTTTACGACTATTTTCTGAATGCGCGTAATATTCAGTCATTTATTCCCTTCCACGCCAGTCATCAACCGGCTTTCCTTCAATGCTGTGCGCGTAGAATGTTTTCATTGGAATAACCCCTCACCCTAACCCTCTCCGCAGGGGGAGAGGGGATAATGTTTGCTTATCGTTATCCCTCTTTTTCCCTCTTAAACCCGATCTTCTTTTTCTTCGTCTCCAGCGGGACCATCAACTGCCTTATCGCGTCAAAGATTACTTTAATTTCCCCATCATGCTTTTCCATCTTCTGCTCAAGCTGCGCCAGCTTATAGGCAAGCTCTTTGTTTGTTGAGAGCATTTCTTTCAATTTAACAAAAGCCCTCATGACAGCGATATTCACCTGGATTGCCCGTTCGCTGTTCAATACACTTGAGAGCATAGCAACGCCTTGTTCCGTGAAAGCATATGGCGTATATCTGCGACCGCCTTTGCCGGCTTTTGAGATCACAAATTGTGATCTCAAAGTTGCAATCTCTTGATAATTCAACTGAAACATAAAATCGGCTGGAAATCGTCCAATGTTTCTTTTGACAGCTTGAATAAGTGTTCTCGTCTCTACTCCATAAAGTTGAGCGAGATCGCTGTCGAGCATAACCTTCTGTCCCCTTATAAGCAGAATCCTTCTTTCGATTACTTCCAACGGCACTATTGCCTGCATCTTGTCCCCTCCTGATTCAAAAAAATTAATGACGTATTTTATCTCTCAATAAATATTTTTGCCAAGAA
The DNA here is from genome assembly GCA_016214845.1 of Nitrospirota bacterium. Lineage (NCBI taxonomy): Bacteria > Pseudomonadati > Nitrospirota > Nitrospirota bacterium. The sequence goes on from JACRMS010000019.1 coordinate 99,689, forward strand.
ATTTCACGCCAGAAGAAATTCAGACACAACAGGACCAAATTGGTCCGGCAAAGCTTTTCTCACGAAAAAAATCTGCTACAATGTTACATGCGCCGAAAGACCTGCGCAGGAATCGGAGAAATTAAATGAACGACAAAAACGAAGAATTGCAGGATTATCTCAAAGACTACTGGGAACACATATTAAAGACGCATCCAACTTTTGCGACTTATATCGGGGACCACCAGTATGATGACGCGCTTGAAGACCTGTCGGAGGAGGCGATCACCGGGCAGGTCAATTATTTTAAAAGCCTTTCGACGAAGATCGGAGATATCGATGAAGCTCTTTTGACTCCGGAGAATAGACTGGACCGCAAGCTTATTCAGACGACCCTCGAAAATCATATCAGGATGTATGATTTCAAAACTCATTACATCCCCCTGGACCAGATGACCGGGCCGCACATCGATTTTCCCCAGTTGATTGAGTTTCATCCATTCAACACCCGGAAGGACGCTGAAAATTATATTGCGAGACTGAACGCCTTTCCGCGCCTGATAGACCAGGTAATTGAAAATCTGCAAAAAGGTATAGCGCATAAAATTACGGCTTTTAAAAAGGTCATGGAGCTTACAGCGGGACAGGTTGAGACTTTCACGAAATTTACACCTGAAGGCCACCCGATGTTTTCGCCTGTCACGAAACTGAAAGAGGGATTTTCAGAGCAGGATAAAGAGGAGATTGGGAAATTGGTAAGAGAAGCGCTTTCCTTGCGCGTGACACCTGCTTACGCAAAACTGCTTGATTATCTGAAGAAGGAATACATGGAACACTGCAGGGAAAAAGAAGGCCTCTGGGCGCTGCCGGACGGAATTGATATGTACAGATTTTTTGTGCGGTATCACATAACCTCGGACCTTTCCCCGGAAGAGATCCATGAAACCGGCAGGAGAGAGGTTGAAAGAATAACATCGGACATCAAAAAGCTTATGCAGAAAACCGGCTTCAGCGGGAGCATGAGGGAGTTCGCTGATTATGTGAAGGAGAGGAAGGAGCTTAATTTCAGCAGCAGGCAGGAGATACTTGATGTCTACAGGGAGATTTTATCCCGGATGGACAAGAAGCTGCCTGAATATTTCGGGAGACTGCCAAGGGCAAGGTACGACATTAAAGAGATCGAGCAATACAGGGAGCAGTCTGCCCCAGCAGCGTATTACTATCCGCCCCCGCGTGATTTTTCAAGGCCCGGTTATTTTTACGCCAACACTTACAATCCTGAGCAGAGGCCCAGATTCATTACAGAAGCGTTGTCTTTTCACGAGGCTGTTCCGGGGCATCACCTCCAGATAGCGATAATGCAGGAGAGGGAAGACCTGCCGGAGTTCAGGAAATACGAAGGCTCGACCGCTTTTATCGAAGGGTGGGCGTTATACGCAGAGAAGCTTTCCAGGGAGATGGGTTTTTATCAGGACGATTTCTCCGAATACGGAAGACTCAACTTTGAGATATGGCGCGCCGTCAGACTGGTGGTGGATACAGGCATCCACTTTTTTAAATGGGGCCGTGATGAGGCGATAAGATACTGCATGGAAAACTCCGGCGAGGAAGAGCATGAAATAGAGGTGGAGGTAGACCGCTACATTGCCATGCCGGGACAGGCGCTCGCGTACAAGATAGGCGAACTGAAAATACTTGAGATCAGGGAAAAGGCAAGGACGGCCCTCGGCGCAAGGTTTGACATCAAAGAGTTCCATGACAGGCTCCTTGAAAACGGGGCCCTTCCTTTGTACGCTCTTGAAAGTGTAATGAATGCGTGGACGGGGAACCGAGTTGTTAACCTCTTTATTTAGATGCCTTTTTTTCATGTTAGCTAAAGTTCAAAAGTGCACACTTTAAGAATTAAAAGTGCACACCTTCAAGGTCCTTGTTTTTGACGTTCTGAACGTCGAGCAAATTTCCGTTGCACCAGAATCTGACCTCAGACAATGTATTATTCAGTGGATAA